>DJYC01000112.1:12496-37916 GCA_002448445.1 Treponema sp. UBA6988 | reverse complement strand
TCCGCCTTTCGGCTCCATTGCCTGTCGGCAACGTGCTTCGCACGCCCCTTCAGTGCCTGCCGTGCTTTTATATGCAAAGGCATGCAGGTGCGCATGTATTTATGCCCTTCTTTCTTCTGTCAAAGGCTCGTCCCAGATAATGCAAGCGTCATGTTCTTTTGCAATAGAATCTATGACTTTGCCAAGTTCTTCAAGAAAAGCGGCTTCTTTTTTCTTTGACCTTCTGCCTTTTGCGCTGTAGAGCTCTTTTTCAAAATAGGCATCGTAGGAAACGGAAAAATCTTCCGCGTCCTTGTGGGCAATGAAGGAAAGCCTTACCATGGAAGACCTGAACAACCGCTTTAAGGCAATCCGAAAAACTTCCATCACCAGCGACAAAATGGTTTTGCAGTAAGGTCAGAATTTTTTTCTGCGGCACTTGCTTTTGTAACTGCCTTGCCCTTGAAAAATCCCTCCATGGATTTTTCAAGGGATCGTAGATTCCCTTCGGAAATCTACGTGTTGCTAAGTCGCCCTCCATGGCTCTGTACTGGTCGGCAAGAAAGAGGAAAAAATCCCTCCGCAAAACAAACACGCCCGGTCCCTGAGGCTCTCGAAGGGCCGTGTAAAAGTCGCCTTCGTCATCCCGAACTAGATTCGGGATCTGTAAAAGTAAAACCCCGGTCATTGCCCTGCTTAATACGTCAATCAATGAATTTTTCACAGAATTTTATGTTAATTTTCATTTGTTTTTGTGCGCACATACTCACTACAAAAAATGCATCCTGCTTTAAAATAGGCTTTGGCTTAACCAGTCGGTAGAGTTTAAATTTAAACAGAAAGGGGAATGACTATGGCTATAAATCAAAGTGCATTATCTTGTGTTCCATCTTTAGTAACAGCAGGAAATGCAGAGTCTAGTGCAAATTTGATGGTTTCAACATGGAAAGGTTTGTGTGACAGCTGGAACCAGGAGACGGCAGATGCTGTCGGAACAGCAACTGTGAATCATGCGGTGCAGTGGTACAACATGGTGATGGCTGCGATTGATGCCAAGATTGAAAAGTTTCAGGCAGAATACGAAGCTCAGAAGTCAAAATATGATTCTGAAAAAAGCATGTATAGTAGTGCCAAGCGGGAACTTGACCGAGCATCGGAAGACAAAGATAAATGCATGGAGTATGAAAGAATTCAACAGGGGCCAGGATTTTCAAGTGTTTCTACAGCTCAAAATGTAGGCGCAAAAAAAACTGTTATTGCAGACATCTACGGTTATGAAGCTGCGGTTAAGCGCGAAAATTCAGCAAAGGCAGAAATGAGCCGTCATGATGCACAGATGAAGAATTTTCAGAAACAGATGAAAGCTGCAGAATCAAAAGTACACGAAGCGGAAAAAGAAAAGGAAAAGGAAGGCAAAAAACTTGAAGATTTTATTAACAGCGTATATGAATTAAATTTGATGAATGAATCTGTTATCTTCCTGACTGCTGTAAAAAATTCTGGCATGAAGCTTTCTAAGGCTACCGAGAAAAAACTTTATGGCCGTCTTTTTTTCATTGGGAACAAGTTCCGCAAGCAGTTTGATAAATTTGAAGAAATTATAAAAAATGCGGGTGAAAAATATTCATCTTCAGATTTTTCTGTAACACCAAGCAACATTGATTATTCTGCAGAAAGAAATGTCAAGGGAAAGAAGTTTAAAGGTAAGGTAAAAATTTCTTTAATTTCAGAATCAAATACATCCGCAGTTTTGTCTTGCAGTGGCAAGAATGATTTCATTTTTCCCAAAAGTAAGCTCAATGGTGCTGAGGAAAAGGTAAAGGTTGCTTTTAAGAATTATGAATTAAAGGTTGACAGAAGCAATTTTACTGCAGAACTTAACAAGGTTTATGAAAATGAAAGCATTGAATCAGAGGTGGAGCAACTTGGTGTTCGTTCTGATGAATATGCAGGTGAACTCGCAACAATTCTTGATGTAATGCAGGAGAATGGTGCTAGTACGAGTAAACTGCTCATTCTTGTGGGAAAAATTTCTAACTGGCATCGTGCTCATTGGCCTAAAATCTGGTACAAAATTTTATTCTTGCTTACCTGTGCAATTGTGGTTGCAGGAATTGCTTTTGGAGCAATAGCTACTATTAATACAATACAGGAAAACAAGCGGTACAAAGATTCCTTTGTTTCATGGACAGTTTCTAAAAATTCAGAGACAAAACGCATAAGGAATGCTTCGAAGCGTTTTGTTCTTTCTGCTACAGAGATGAGGTATATTCAGTTAAAGGAAAAATCGGCTGAGGATATTCAGAAGGATATAACTACGCATACTGACCGTGCTAAGAACAAACCGGATCAGTTTCTTGTTCTTGATGAAGAGAATCAGAAAATGATTGAAGATGAATTAAAAGGAATGCTCTCTACTGCGTCTGAAATTTCGGTAGAAATAAAGATTTCTGATTATTCTGGTAAAATTTCGAAACGTTCGGGAAAGCGTAGCCTAACGTCAAAACTAACTGGATATATCAAGCTTTCTGTTTCCCAAGATGGTTCCGTAACGATTTCTGATTTAACTGGAGTCGGATTCAGAAAAACGAATCACTAAAAGTTTAAACAGGCTGCATGGTAAGTGATAGCTACAATTGTACTATGCAGTTCTGTTTTTTTTTTAGAAAAAATAACAGGTCGAACTTCGAGTTTTTTCCACAAAATGTGTCATTCTCGGGGCGAGCCCGATAATGACATGTATTTGCAAAACTCGAAATTGAACCTAACAATAAGAATATGTAAATTGTGTGGGGGATGTTTTGACTACGAAAAAAGGTGTGCCTGCGGAAATAAAACATAAAATATGCACTATGGAAATAAAATAGCAGCACAAAGGAGGATCTGTATGTCAGATAATTATGGGCAGTGTAAGTATTGTGGAATGTACCGTCAGTTAAATTATGGTGATGGATATTGTAGTGAGCGTTGTTATGCACAATCAGGACAGCAGACTATTGATGAGGAAAGAGAAGCTGCAATTACAGCAGAAAGAGAGGGCCTTTGGTATTATCGCGATGACTTTTTTGCTGTAGCCTTCAGGACATTAGTAATGACGATATGTTGGGGGTGTTTTATAGAAATTATTACTTATGTAATAAATCTGGGGATTAAAAATAAAGGTTGGACGATCTCTCCTCTGCCAAATTTGGGGATTGTTATAGAAACGATGATGGGTTTTGTGGTGTCGATCATCCAGAATATTATAATGCGTCATAAAGGCAAGGTGTTCCGCTGTATTATTCTGTATGGAATACCTATTGCAATTTTTGTTTCTGTATTACATGGCTGCCCTCAGAAGGCGCATGAAAAAATTCGGGAGAGGCAGATAAAATCTATTGAAAAAGAGGCAAGGAATTTCACTGAAAACTATAAGTCTGAGTGGGATGTTGTTGCTGGTCAAAACTATTCATTTATTTCCCTTGGCTTGTGGCATAAAAAAGATGTTGGTAACTCAAAAAAGCTTAAAAATGATATGTCCGTTGTGTTTGCTAAAGATGGTTTTTTCTTTGGAGCTAACAACTACAAAATCAATGCAAAAAAAAGAACTATAACGGTAAAAGGGCAGAAGGGTAAGATAGGTGGCAACGATGATTTGTGTTTCCGCTATTTTGATGATGGTTCTGTACTGTATCAGGTTGATAAAGAAGGTGCATTGAAGCATTCATCCCCTGCTTCGTACAATGTTCCTGTAGTTTACATAAAGCAAGGCGCAACCTTTGATGCAGAAAAAGCAAAAGAAGTAATTGGTGAGACTTTCAAAGGAAAATGGAGCCGTGATTTAACTGCTTCAATAACATTCGGAGAAAATGGCACGGCAAGCGTTACCTTCGCAGATGGAGGTATCGGGACAGGTGCGTACATTGCAAGTGATGATGACAATATTGTTGTCTACAATCATTGCAATGAAGGAATCTGGTTTATATTTTCCTATCAGGAGGGAGGATCAAAATTGCTTAAATTTGAGCGTTTCTACTATGACGAAAAACTTTCTTGTACAAAAACCTGGTACAATAGTTCTTGGAAAAAGCAGTAGCAACAATATGTCATTTGCTAAAACGACTAATGCAAGCGAAGGTAAGAGTCTTCAGCGTGCAAAACATCAATTCCAAGAAAAAGAAATTTAATACTTGTGAATTTTTCACAGAATTTTATGTAAATTTTCATTTGTTTTTGTGCGCACATGCTCACTACAGAAAACGAATTCTAATCTAAAATAGGCTTAAGATTAAACAGTCGGCGGACTTTAAGCGCGGGGTATTTTATGAAACTTACAGGTCTTAGAAGGGCTGCAATAGTTCTTGCAGTTTTGGCATCGGGTGTGGTTTTGTTCTCTTGCGGAGGAAAAGGCAAGAAGCAGGACAAAAAGGAAGCAAAGGCTGCTGCGGAATCTGCCGGAGGAGAGGAGGCGGAGGAAGTTGTAGAAGTTAACATTGTGGATACAAAAGATCCAAATGCTGCAACAGACTTTATCTACGAGACAACGGTTGACGGTACAGGTGTTGTAATCCAGAGGTACATTGGTTCGCGCGGCAACGTAGTCATCCCGGAAGAAATAGAAGGGCTTAAGGTAAAAACCATTGGTAAAGATGCTTTTAACGACATCAAAAACATTGCGTCCGTGGTTTTGCCGTCTTCTGTAACATCAATAGAAGCGAGTGCTTTTTATGGCTGTTATGCTTCGGAAATTTCTTTGAGCAGCGGTCTTAAGACTATAGCAGGCCAGGCTTTCAAAGACTCAAAGGTAAAGGAAATTACAATTCCGTCCGGCTTTGAAAAATTCGTTGGCACGCATCAGTTTGCAGGTTCTGCGCTTTCCAAACTAACTCTGCCTAATGGTATTACTTCCATTCCCGACGGTTGCTTTTACAACACACGGCTTTCTACCGTAGAAATTCCAGAAGGTGTTACATCAATTGGGGCAGAAGCCTTTTCTACCTGCAACATTTCTTCTTTCAACATTCCTTCAAGTCTTAAGAATACAGGTAATAAGGCATTTGCATACAATCCGCTCAAAGACGTTTCCATTGCAAGCCGCGATGGTGCAGTTGCATACGGTTGGAATTCCTTTGCAGGATGCAATAATTGGGGTACAATGACGATTGCACTCAGAAAGAAGATAAACGCTTCCGGCTACAAAAACGCTTACTACACAAGTTCCAAGTACCAGGGCGATATTTCCTGCTGCAAAGAACCAGCTGCCCGCTAATCCTTTTGCAAAAGCCAGTCCAAAAAGCTTTACTGCTTTATCCGCGTTACGGCGGGGGCTGGCTTTATCTTTCTTATCCTTTAATCTGTCTGTAATTTGCTATGGACTTTTAATCAAAACCATACTATAGTATAAGTATGGAAGATAGCAAATTCAGTAGTCCTGCCATGCGTGCAATAAAGCTTACCGTCATCTGCGTTCTGGCACTTGCGCTTAACTTCCTCTCCGTCTTTGTCTTTTATGATACGCTTAGGCTTCCGCTTTTTATGGACACTATTTTTACCTTGGCGGTGCTCTTTTATGCTGGGCTTTTGCCGGCACTTTTTGTTCAGATTTCCTACAACATTATCAACTCGTTTATATGGATGTTTAAAACTGGTTCCTTTGATATTTTTATGATGATGTACACAATCTGCGGAATACTGATTGTATTTTCAAGCTGGTTTGTTGCAAGGCGCAAGGATGAATTTGAAATTAGCCCGCTTATAACTCTTCTTTACCTCTTTCTTATTGCAATGATTTCCTCTGCCTGCTCTGTACTCGCGGGCGGCATAATCGATTACTTCCACCTAAGATACCGTAATATACCCGACATGATGAGCCCCATCAAGAAATTTACCGATGCCTTTTTGCGGCAAAGGTTCAGCCTCTTTCTTTCCTGCATACTCGCCCAAGTTCCGGTCTCTTTTGCGGACAGGCTTATTGCAACCATCGCGGGTTGGGGCATATACAAGATTATGAAGCGGACACTGTGAATTTTTCACAGTTTTTTATGTAAATTTTCACAAGTTTTTGTGCGTTCCTACTCACTACAAGTTTTTTTGCTTCTGTTATAATTTTATCATCCTGCTATCCTTGAGTAACCCGTCATTTTCTGCGGTGGCAAATTTTCTGCGGTTGTGATAAACTTGCTTTGGGTTGCAGTGATTTAATATGATGGATAAAACACAGGAAATTGCAGAACTAGAAAGCATTCTGCACAATTACACAGTTTTCTTCCTCGTGATTGATGTGCTGTTTTTCGTGTTGCTTTTTTGCGCCGTGATTTTCCTCATCAAATTCATCAAGGACAAAAAGAACCTTCATGCCTCGAACGAATACATATCGTATACGATTCGGGGTCAGGAGGAAGAAAGAAGCCGTATTGCCCGGGAACTTCACGACACTGTGGCTCAGGACTTGCGTTACTGCAAAAGCCTTTCCGAAAAGAAGAATGCCAGTGAACTGATGCCCCAAATTTCATCCATACTGGGAGCGACAATTCAGCAGGTTAGGGCCATGAGCTACAATCTTGCCCCGCCGGACATAACCCAGAACGATCTTGCCGCCAACCTTATGAGCCTTTGCGCGGAGTCTGCAGAAAAGAGCGGGATAGAATTCCGCTTTACGCTTATAGACGGAACGGACACTTCTTTTCTTACGGCAGACGAAGGGCTTAACCTTTACAGAATCGTGCAGGAGGCTCTTACCAATATCCTTAAGCATGCAGAGGCAAGCGAAGCTACCGTAATGCTCAGGAACGAAAGCGGTAACGAAGAAAAGGGGCTTTACATTTTTATTACGGACGATGGAAAAGGCTTTGAACCCAAAAAGAACATCCTCTTTGCAACAGGGCAGAAGCATTTTGGTCTTTCGGGAATGGAAAGGCGGGCTGCTTTAATAGGGGCAAAAATCAGTATAAGCTCTGCAATAGGAGACGGAACGCAAATAAACATTATGAAAAAGAACGATACTATACATAAAGTGAGGGGGGGGGTGAATGTACACATTCTTTGTTATAGAAGACCACACCCTTACAAACTTGGGAATAAGGCAGCTTCTTACGGAGCAAAGTGGTTTTGACTGCATGGGCTTTGCTTTTAAAACGGACGAGGCTATGCAAAAGCTTTCGGAGCTTTCAGAAACAAATAAGCTTCCTCAAATCCTCATACTGGATTTATTCTTGGGTGAAGAAAGCGGAATAGACATTATGCGCGAAGTTTGCAAAAAATTTCCTTCTATAAAAATACTGGTCTATTCAATGTTTGCCAAACCCGGAATTGTCTCTATTGCCCTGGAAAACGGAGCTAAGGGTTTTGTCTCAAAATCTGCCCCTGAACCCGAACTTCTGAACGCAATAAAAATTGTTCTTGGCGGCGAAAGTTATGTGCAGCAGAATCTTGTTCCCTCACTTTTTACCTACAGAACCATGCTGGACAGTTTTACAAAGCAGGAGCAGAACATCTTTAAGCTGATTCTGGAGCGAAAGAGCAAGATACAAATTGCAAGTGAACTGAGCATAGCAAACCGTTCTCTTGAAAACTATCTTTCGCGCATTTACTCAAAGACAGGTTGCAATGGTCACGAAGAACTTATCCGCAGGTTTGGGGAATAAGGCATCGGAAGTTAGAAGAACTCGACTTTGTATTTGCTTCTCACTGCATGGTCATGGGCTGCACTTCCTTTTTTTACAACCCACACGACATTTTTGTCTGTTATGTTTTCGCCAAATTTTACGACGCTTTCGGGGACTTTAAGCTTTTTGATGCCGGTTCCAAGGAAGGCACTGGCACCGATTTCTTTTACGCTTCTTCGATTGTAACTTTTGAAAGTTTTCCGCTGCTCCAGAATGCGTCTTCCTCTATGATTTTAATTGTGCCGGGTAAAAAGACTTAGGGCAACAAATGAAATTGACACTGTAAGAATGAGTGCAGCCAGAATAATGAGGACGGAAATCCTTATCCGCATGGAATGAAATCCGCGGATTTTTATTGATTCTTCCATAAAAGAATTTGCTCTTTACAAATGATATTTTTTCGAAGTTCTTTGAAATTATATCACAGTATCAGGGATTTTTCATTTTTTTTCGATGCCGATGCCATAAATGGTCTTCCAGTCATTTTTCATGGAGATGGGGATCCATCCGTTTGCAGCACAGTCCGATCGCATCTTGTCGGCTTTGGTTATATTGCCGTACTCACGCTCAATGTCGTCGCAACAGAGCATAAAGCCAAGCGACTTGTATTCGTTGTTGTGAATGGTGTAGTTCACCATGCTAGCATCTGTAAGGCTGTTTCCGAAAGCAAGAACCGGTTGATAGCCGATTTCCTTTACAATTGTGGAAACCTTGTTCATCTGCAAGTTCTTGATAATATTCACACCGCCAAGCAAAACGTCGTCATCTTTACTGAAAGTATAATCCAACCCATCCTTTCCATCCTGATTCATAGCAACAAGCACATTATCGGAGCCTATAACCTGCTTTGGCGGCAGTCCAAGGGCATCGCATACTAAGGCTCGAAGGATAAGGCGGTTCGTTCCACTGGAGACATACACAGTGAATCCGTTCTGCACAAGATAGTTCACAACTTCCACCATCGGCTTATAGAAAGCGTCCGCCCGCTTGAGATTCTTGTAGCCAGGCTGATCAGTCTGCATGAATGAGCGCACATAGGAATCAAATTCTTTGAGTGTAAAGCCTTTGTACACACTTGCAAGCATCCGCTCATATTCCGCTCCTAAAGGAGGCACTCTTCCCGTCCTTCGGAAATCCTCAGCCAGTGCACGCTGCTCCTGCGAAGGTGTGTAATTCGGATCGTCAAGCACGCGATGAATAAAGAGCTGGAAATCAAAGTAAGTGGGATTTGTCTCGCAAAAAAGAGTTCCGTCAAGGTCAAATGCAGCGATTCTGCGCTCAACAGGGATAAAGTCAGGAGAGTTCCTGGTGGTGACAGCAGACACATAAGAAAAGAGAGCCTTCTTTGCAGGCGCGTCATCATTCCAAAGTGAGAGCGCACCTTTTCCTGTGCGAGGAGTACTTGCACAGGAAACAAAAATAAATGATGCAAATGTTGCGAGTAAAACTAACATTGCAAAACGAAATGTTTTCTTCGTTGTTTCCATGAAAATTTCTCCTTATGTTTTTTCTATTTTACAGGATAGTCAAAGTAAGTGTCGGGATACGGCTCGTCTTTGAGGGTAAAGTGCCACCATTCCTCTTCGAGAGGCTTGAAACCGTGGCGGAGCATAGCTTCTCGAAGAATCATGCGGTTTGCATACTGTTCCTCGGAAATTTGCATGTAGTCGGGATGGCTTTCAATTCCGAACCAGTCGAAAGTGCCACCCATATCAATCTCTTTTTCACTCTCCATATCGAACAATGTCAAATCCACCGTACTCCCACGACTGTGCCCCGATTTTTCTGCAATGTAGCCCTGAGTAAACAACACTGATTTATCAAGGTTCGGATAGAAATACTGTTTCATCCTAGTGTCCGAAGTATCTTTAGCCCAATTTATAAAATGCGTTACTGCACGCTGAGGTCGATATGCATCGTAGATTTTGAGGCGGTAGCCTTGAGCCTTTACATCATCGCTCACAGCTTTCAAAGCCTCTGCCGCTTCGGTGGTAAGAAGTGCAACAGGCTTTTCATAGCCGTTAATGCGATCTCCAACAAAGTTGTAGGTGGAATAGTAGCGGATTTCAAGAATCGCATCGGGAACAGCTTCTGCAAGATAGACAAAGCCTTTCGGTGCGACATCGCTTTGTTTACATGATACGTAAAGTATCGAAAAAGCAATTGCTATAACAGTGGAAAAAATAATAGATTTTTTCATTTGAATTCCTCCAGATACTCTTCAAGCACAAGTCCTGAATCGGTAATTTCCTGTGCAACTTCTACACTCCCCACATAACGAATGTGCCACGGTTCATAGGAATACCCCGTAATTTTTTCTTTGCCTTTTAAGAGCCTAAGGATAAAGCCGTGCTTTGGGAGTTCCTTGTGAATTCTAGAGAAAAGCTCAGGAAGCTGCATCATATCCTCATTCTCCCACTTCCATTCTCCGTTAACCTTTGGCACTATGTCAATTGCAAGCCCTGTATGATGCTCACTCGTTCCTGGAACCGCCACGGTGTTGCGGGCATACTCTTCACCGTATTTTTCAGTAAAATCGAGCATTATTCGCTCCTGATATTCCACGCTACGATACGCCGAGTCAATACCAATTTCAATTCCCTGTTTTTCAAGAGCAGATTGCAACGAAAGGTATGCTTCGTAAGTAGCTTTCTCGATTTCGGCAGTTTCGTCATCATAAACGGTATCCACCGTCACAAGGTCAAGGCTTTTTGCATAATCCACACTTATGGGGTGCATCTTGTTTACCAACACAAGGTAATCAGGATGTTTTCCCTTGTAACCGTAGTTTTTTGTACTTTCACAGCCAACGACAAAAAATCCAAAAGCAAATATCAAAATTGTGCTAAAAGCTTTCAGTTTCTTCATTTTTTCCTTCTTGTATAAATCTTTATTGCGGTGGTTGTATCGCCACTCGTACTCCATCAAATGTATCACAAATTTGTCGGAATCACAACCGTTGAATTTGGCGAAGCTCCACGCAAACAAAGTTTGCACGTTCTCGATTCCGTTCACATGGCATTTCCCTCTTGCGAATTCGTTTTCACTATGGAAAACCCGGTAGTGGTCGTAGCCGTTGAGAATCAAGCCGTCATAAGCCTTCCAGCCGTCAGAATGAATTGTCGAGCCTTCAAGCACAAGGCAAGAGTATTATAGGCATTAAGCTCTCTTTTGAGCAGTCAGGGACAATCCGGACGATGACTTTCCTGCCGCTCCGCGCCCCCGTTTTCCACGGACCCGATGAGCGCCAAAATAAGATTCATCAACCTCAAATTCCCCGCTCTCTGTCCTTGTTTCCGCAAGGACTTGAAGCATTATTTTATGGCGGAAATCGTTGTACCAGCTGTTCACCGTGTTGCGATTTACGCCAACAATTTCAGCGCAGGCGGTCGCAACGGTGGTCGGGATATCGGTGCAGACGCTCGTGATGTCAAGCCACTTTTTCATGAAACGCTGCACGCTCCGCATTGTCCGTCCGCACGGCGCGGGGAGGCTTTGCAGAGTGCAGGGAATTACCGACACAGCTCTTGCTAGAGCCTTGCATGAACTAGAGGAAGACGGAATCCTGACACGGCACGATGCTAAGACCATGCCCATGTCCGTTACTTACCATTTGACTGATTTAGGGAAGAAGCTCATGCCTGCACTGAACGCACTTTACGGCTGGGGAGAAGAACACAGGGCAAGTGCATAAGAATATAAAAGAAGCGATGGAAATAAGAATCTGTAATTTACATTTCTACTATTTTTATTGAGATTGTATATGTTCATCATTGCCGAGGAAAAAAAATCAAATACTTTGCAGGTAAAGAAAATATATTTTTTATCTAATACGCCCCAGTGCGGGCGTCCACATAACAAGTTTTCCCAAGAAACCTACGCCGCCGTGGAACCCCGCCAGTTGACGCGAAGCGGCAATGAGCGTTAGCGAAGGGTGGTTCTCGCAACGAAGTTTCAAGCGAAGGCGGTGACGATTTGGCATGACGGCCGATTGTAGCCAAAAAATGCATGGTAGAGCGTTTAGGGCTACCGTCCTAAAAAACACCATCTATAGTATGTTTTTGCCTACCTGTTGAACATTTTTAGATTTTCGGGCATACTGTAATTTATGGAAACTCGTAATATTTTTGAAAACCTTTCTTGTATTGACCACAGGTATTCACTTTCAGAAGCCGCTGCTTTTGAAGGGCTCTCTAAATATATTTCAGAAGAAGCGTCTGTTCGCAGCAACGCAAGGTGTGAGGCTGCTCTTGTAAAGGCCCACCTAAAGCTCCGCGGACAGCTTACTCCTGCCATGGAGGCAACTCTGGACAAGACCGCAGAAGAAATTGACCCGGAAGAAGTCTATAAAGAAGAAGAAAAGACAAAGCACAATATCCGTGCCCTTGTTAACGTTTTTAAGACAAAGGTTCCTTCAGAAGTGGCTCCCCTTGTTCACCTTGGGGCAACTAGCGTGGACATTCTGGACACAGGCCTTTCCTGCCGCATGAGGGATGTTACGCAGAATGTAGTCCTCCCGGAGCTTAAGGAACTGGAAAAGGCACTTTGCGCCATTGCAGACCGCGAGGCCGAAACTCCTCAGGTTGGCCGCACCCATGGCCAGCATGCGGTTCCAATAACATTCGGCTGGTCTATTGCGGAATTTGTTTCCCGCCTTGGCAAGTCAATCCTCCGCATAGAAGAGCTTTCCAAGCAGCTTAAGGGTAAGCTTGCAGGTCCTGTTGGTTCCTACAACGGTCCCAGCATGATTGTAAAGGATCCCGAAGAGCTTGAACTTACCTACATGCACTTTTTGGGGCTTGAGCCAAGCGAATATTCAAACCAGCTTGTTGAGCCTGAATACCTCTTGCGCCTTTTGCTTGAGATGAACGTTGCCTTTGGTATTATTGCAAACCTTGCCGATGACCTGCGCAACCTTCAGAGGAGCGAGATTGGCGAAGTCTTTGAGTATTTTGCTTCTACCCAGGTTGGTTCTTCAACTATGCCACAGAAGCGCAATCCTTGGAACAGCGAGCACGTAAAGTCTTTGTGGAAGGCTATGTGCCCCCGCGTCCTTACTTTCTACATGGATCAGATTTCTGAACACCAGAGGGACCTTACAAATTCAGCAAGCCAGAGGTTCATCTCCGACTATGTTGCAGGCTTTACAATGGCTGTTGCCAGAATGAAGGCTGTTGTTTCGGGGCTTCAGGCAGACCGCGAGGCTATGGCACGCAACTTGGCTGGTGCAGGCGGAAAGGTTAAGGGTGGCGTTCTTGCTGAACCCGCATACATTCTTCTTGGTGAAGCTGGTGTTAACGACGGACACGAAGTTATCAGAAAGATTACCCTTGAGGCTGAACAGTCCGGAAAGACATTCTTTGAAGTGCTAAAGACCCATACCGATGCTTATGCAAAGATTACTGCCCAGCTGGAAAAGCTTGGCGTGGAAAATCCGTCTAATTTCTTTGAGGACCCGGCCCGCTACAGAGGTCTTGCGGCTGTTAAGTCTAAGCGTCTTGCAAAGAAATATGCTGAACTGATGGGTGCTTCGACAAACTAGTTTTATGGAGTATATAATATGAAGAAATTGGTTGCTTTGGCTGTTGCCCTTTGTTGCTCGGCCACAATTTCCTTTGCGCAGGTTAAGACTGCCGGCGAATTTTTTAAGTCTGTAAGCGATTACTATGCAGAGATGAGGGATTATGTTGTTACCCTTAACATAGATGCAAACGGAAAAAAGATGGCTGGTACTGCAATGTGGCACCGCCCTCAGTTTTTGCGCATAAACTTTTCTTATCCTGGTGGACAGACTTTTGTTTACGACGGTGACGAGCTTTTTATTTACCTTCCTTCACAGGCCACGGTTCTGGAGCAGAAGGTTTTGAATGCTGAACAGGCTGTTCCTGCAAAGGGGCTTTCGCTTTTGCGCCGCTACTATACTATTACTTATGAATCTGGTCAGGATCCGGTTCCGCTGGAAGAGGGAAGCTCCACAAAGGTAATAAAGCTTTTGCTTACCCGCCGTTCAGCCGCAGAGGAATTTACCACTATGACAATTTCCATTCTGCCTGAGTCTAAGCTTATCCGCCGCATTGTTGCGCATACCCAGAACAACGGAACTTATGTCTTTGACTTTACAGGCTGGTCTATCAATGCCGGTGTTCCGCTACGCCGCTTTGAATTTGAAATGCCGCCGGATATTAACAGCTACAACAACTTCTTGTTATCGGAGTAAGTCGATATGCAGAGCTATGGTGCAATACTAAAGGAAAAAAGGGAAGAAAAGGGCCTTACTGTTGAACAGGTCGTAAAGGACACTTCTATTTCCTACCAGTATATTACTGGCTTGGAAAATGAAAAGGACGACGTGTTCCCTGCCGGTGCCTACATGGTCGGTTTTTTAAAGAATTATGCCGACTACCTTGGCGTTTCCAGCGAGGATTTGATACGCCTGTACCATGCAAAGAAAATTCAGGAGTCTCCAACACCGGAAGCTCTTCTTAGAAAGACAAAGCCAAAATTCCTTGTGCCGCTGATTGTCTCCGGTGTAGTGGTTCTTCTTGGCGGAATTCTTGCCTACCTCTATTTTGGCGTGTTCAAGGTTCCCCAGAAGCTACAGGAAAGGGCTCTGCTAAATTCTACGGCAAAAAAGACCAACCAGTATATGGTTACCGACCAGCCGCAGGAATTGCGTGTTTACAAGGGCGACCAGCTGCTGATTCCCTTTGAAGAGGGTGAAGGATATACTCCGCTTACCATTTCCGGCACACTTAGCCGCCTTAGCCTTGAAACTCCTGTTGGAACCCAGGTCTTTGACTTGAGCGAGGAGCGCGTTCTCGACATCAACGGAGACGGCATTTCCGAGCTGATTGTATACTTGAGTGATATTAGCAATGTTTCTGAAAAGAACGGTGCCCAGGTACGCGTTTCTTTGAGTGGTTCACAAATGATGGATGCAAAACCATCCGTTCCCGAAAACGTTGAGCTTATAGCAAAGCCTTCCATTGGTACGGAAAGCGTTGCAAACACTTCTATGAATACTGCTACCATGAAGGTTATTCATGAGGATTCACGCTCATATCCGTTTACAATAGACTTCTCTTTCCGCGGTCCATGCTACTTCCGCTACAAGATAGACAGCAATTCAAAGGTAGAGAGAAACTTCCGCACGGGAGAATCCCTTACCGTAACTTCCCGCTACAAGGGTGTGCGCCTTTGGATGAGCAACGCCTACAACGTAAAGATGAAGGTTCGCGCCGGAATGGATGCCTACGATTTGGAAGTTGGCAAAGCCGGTCAGGTTGCCGTAGAAGACATCAAGTGGGTTCAGGGACGCGACGGTAGATTCAGAATCGTTATTCAGGAAGTTGACTAAGTTCCTGCTGCTCAAAACTCTTAAATGGAAGCAAAGAAGTTTTTTTTAGACCAACACGGATGCGCAAAAAATCAGGTGGACGGGGAAATTTTGGTTACCCGCCTGCTGAACAAGGGTTTTTTGCAAACCTTTGATGCCCAGGAAGCAGATTTAATAATTGTAAACAGCTGCGGCTTTATTCAGAGTGCAAAAGAGGAAAGCCTTAATTCGCTTTTGGAAGCAAGGCAGGAATACCCAAATGCAAAGATTGTTCTTGCCGGCTGTCTTGCCGAGCGTTATGCAGAGCAGTTCAAAAAAGACCTTCCCGAAGCAGACGCTATTTTTGGCAACGGAGACCTAAGCCTAATTGATTCAACCGTAGACTCTCTCTTTGCAGGACAAAGGCCTGTCGTAAAAGCTTTGCAAAAGGGTGTTTGCTGCGGCAACAGAAACCTTCTTTTAAACTACAAGGGAAGCGCCTACGTAAAGATTACCGAGGGCTGCAACAACTGCTGCTCCTTCTGTGCAATTCCCCTTATCCGCGGCCAGCTGCGCTCAAGAAAAATATCCGAGATTGTAGACGAAATAAAAGAGCTCTTAAAGAGGGGCGTAAAAGAATTCAATCTGATAGGGCAAGATTTGGCTGCTTTTGGCTGCGGCAAGGACGACTTTGTTTTTGATGCCAAGGAAAGCGGTGGGGCTTCTTGTGAAAAATCAAAGCTTTTGTGCCTTTTGGAAAAGATTGCAGAGCTTAAAGGAAACTTCTGGGTTCGCCTGCTATACATTCATCCCGACCACTTTAACACGGACATTCTGCCTCTTTTGCAGAAGGACAAGCGCTTCCTTCCTTACTTTGACATACCCTTCCAGTCTGGAGACGATACGATAATCCGCGCAATGAACCGCAGGGGCACTTTTGACTCTTATGTGGGGCTTGTAGAAAAAATCCGTTCTGATTTGGGCGAATGTTGCATACGCACTACTTTCTTGACGGGCTTCCCCGGTGAAAGTGATGAACAGGCAGGGCGCACACTTGACTTCATGAAGAAGATTCAGCCGGACTGGTCTGGTTGCTTTGCTTACAGCCGCGAAGAAGACACTCCCGCCGCAAAGTTTAAAGATCAGGTTCCCAAAAAGAAGGCTCAGGCACGCGAAAAAAAGTTGCAGGCCTTGCAGGAAGAAATTACCCAGGAAAGGCTTTCTCTCCGCATAGGAAAAATTTACCCTGTTTTGATTGAAGAAATTGTTCAGGCGGGGGAAGATGCTTCGGAAGATGAGGGCTTGGCCATAGGGCGTTCCTGGTTCCAGGCACCGGAAGTGGACGGAAGCTTTGTTGTGCGCTACGATGCTGGCAATGCGAATGCAGTAAAGGCCGTTGTGCCGGGTTCAATTGTGAACGCAAGGGCTTTGGCTGTTAGCGGTGTGGACATTGATTCGGAACTGGTTCTATGACAGACTTTTCTCCGCAATATCTTGATGTGCTTAACGAGGAGCAGCTTGCCGCAGTAACCCACGAGGGAAAGAGCCTTTTAATCTTGGCGGGGGCAGGAACTGGAAAGACGCGCGTTGTAACTACAAAAATTGCGTGGCTCATTCAGCAGAAGCATGTAGACCCCTATTCAATTCTTGCGGTAACGTTTACAAAAGAAGCTGCAAACGAGATGAGAGAGAGAACTGTTGCTCTTGAAGAAAGGGCTGCTTGGGCAAATATAAGAACCTTCCACTCTTGGGGTGCTAACTTTTTGCGGCGCTATGCGGATGAAGCTGGGGTTAGTAAAAATTTTACCGTTTACGATGAAGATGACATGGCAACAATTGTTTCTAAGGCTATTCCTTCGCTGCCCAAAAAAGAAATCTCCCAGATTGTAAAAAAGATTTCACTTGCAAAGGACTACGGTCTTACTCCCCAGTCAAAAAATTTGGAGCTTGTTGGCGGAGACGGCGTTTTTGCAGAACAGTATGCCCTTTACCAGGAACGCCTAAGGTCAACTGGCAACGTGGACTTTGGGGACCTTATCCTTCTTCCCTACCTTACGCTAAAGAACAACGAGGCTATTCGCCGCGACATGCACTTTCGCTACCGGGTAATCATGGTGGACGAGTACCAGGACTCAAACATAGCCCAGTCACTTTTGCTGCAGGAACTTAGCGGTGTTAACGAAAATGCAGGAACCTACGTCTGCGTTGTTGGTGATGATGACCAGAGCATTTACCGCTTTCGTGGTGCAGATGTTAGGAACATACTTGAATTTAAAAATCAGTTCCCGGGAACAGACCTTATACGCCTTGTGCAGAACTACAGGTCAACCCAGGAAATTTTGTACTGCGCAGACTGTGTTGTTTCCAATAATGCTGGAAGGCTTGGAAAGACTCTTGTTGCGGCAAGGGGCAAGGGTAAAAAGCCAACCCTTGTTTTTCTTCCCACTCAGGATGATGAGGTTCAGTTTTGCGCGGATCTAATTGAGCAGCAGCACAAAAAGGGTGTTCCCTATTCCGAATGGGCAATTCTTTACAGGACCAACGCACAGTCGCTTGGTTTTGAAACTTATTTTATGAATTCAAAAATTCCTTATGGGGTTGTTGGCACTCTAAAATTCTATGAGCGCGAGGAAATAAAAGACGCTATTGCATGGATTTCTTTTGTGGCAAATCCAAGGGACGAAGTTGCATTCAGAAGAATTGTGAACAAACCGGTTAGGGGAGTGGGAGCGGCGAGTCAGGACAAGATTGTGGAAGCAGGTCTTGGACAAAATTTGGTTTCTGCCGCAAAAAATATAAAGCTTCCCAAAAAGGCTTCGGAAGGTGTGGCGGAATTTTGTAAGATTTTTGATGAACTGAATTCCATGCTTCCCGAAGAAGAGGTTGCTTCTGAAGGAGAGGCTTCTTTACCGCAAGAAGAGGTTACTGGTTCTGCTCCGCGTGCTGTGGATGCAAATAAGCTTTCTCTTGCCGACTTTATAAAAGAGGTTTGCGAAAAGACTGGGTTAAATGAATTCCATGAGGCACAGGATGAAATTGCCGGTACGCAAAAGCTTTCAAACCTGGAAGAACTTACAAACAGTGCAGTGCAGTATCCTCTTTGCAGAAAGGGTTTGATTGAGTTTTTGGACAGCATAAACCTTGATCGCTCAACCTTGGGGGAAGAATTAGGAGATGAAGAATTAAAAGACCCGTCTTTGGCAGGCAAGGTAACGCTTATTACTGTTCATACTACCAAAGGGCGTGAATACAAGCGCGTAATAATTACCGGAATGGAATACGGCGTTTTTCCCCGCGAAGGAAAAGTTGGTGACGACTTGGAAGAAGAACGCCGCCTCTTTTACGTTGGGATTACCCGTGCCCAGAACGAGCTTTATTTTACAAGCTGTGCCATGCGACGCCTCTATGGCCGCACAAACTACATGCAGCCAAGCCCCTTCCTTTACGAACTTAAAAAAGGAAGCTTCCGCGTGCTTGGCCAACAGCCCTTTGCATTCCATGGTGCTTCAGATGCAGAAGCGGATGCAGGTGCATCTTCCTCTGCCGCATACTCTGACCCAATAGCAAAAAAATACCGCAAGGGTGCCATGGTTTACCATGACGACTGGGGACACGGCCAAATTGTAAGCGGAGATTTTACGGCAGACGGAGAGTATGTAGTTACCGTAAATTTTGAAACCGGTGGCAGCAAAAAATTCTTGCCCAAGTACCAAAGCTCCTCTTTGCTGGTGGAAGGTACTTGATATTCCGCCTAGCCCCGATTGGAAGGGCGGCGTAGCCGTTGCCGCAAGGCAATGGAGGCGGTAGCCGGAACCCTGGAAAGCGGGGTAAAATGCCCTCCGTGGCATTTTACCCCGTTAGTTTTCTTGGGAAAACTAACCTGCTTTGCCGGCTAAGAAATGACGCGCCCTCCCTGGCGCTATGGGTTTGCGGTTTAGGGGTAAAATGTTACGGAGTTTGCCCGAGCACGGAGTGGCGGGCACAGTAAAGAGATGGCATCTGCTCCAGAATAAAAATCATTATAGAATTGCGCTATTGAACCAAGTGCGCTTTTTGACTAAAATGATTTTATGTTAGCAAAAAGAATTCAAAACCTTCATCCCTATGTTCCGGGCGAGCAGCCAAAGGACAGGGAATACATTAAACTTAACGCAAACGAAAACCCCTATCCGCCTCACAAAAGCGTTGCAGAGGCACTTTCCAAGGCGGCACTTACAAGTACGGCAAGAATTGGCCTTTATCCCGATCCTGATTCAAATGAACTGCGCTCTGCTATAGCAGATATGCTGAACAGCACAGGCGGTGTCTTTTGCACTTCGGATGTTAGCGGGCAAAAATGCACTCCTTCTTCCAAAGACAAGATTCCATTTGAAGTTACCCCTGACATGATTTTTTGCGGCAACGGAAGCGACGAAGTTTTGAGCTTTGTCTTCTACACTTTTTTTGACGGAGACAGGCCGCTTGTTATGCCGGAGTTTACATACAGCTTCTATCCTGTTTACTGCGGTTACTACGGCATTCCCATGTGCACGGTTCCACTAAAGTCTGACTGGCAGCTGGACAAGGAGGCAATGCTTTCTGCCGCAAACAAGACGGACAGCGCAATTATTTTTGCAAATCCCAACGCTCCTACAGGCATTTCAATTCCCCGCGACGAAGTTCGCAAGATGATTGAAAAGGCACCAAAGGACAAGGTTTTTATTGTGGACGAAGCCTACTGCGACTTTGGTGGGGAAAGCTGCATTCCCCTTCTTGCGGAATTCAAGAACCTTGTGATTGTTCGCACCTTTAGCAAGAGCCTTTCTTTTGCAGGCATGAGGCTTGGCTACGTTGTGGCATCCCCGGAGCTTGTAAAGTCCATCTTTATGGTAAAGAATTCATTCAACCACTTTCCGGTTGACTTTATGGCCCAGACTGCCGGTATTGCTTCCTGCAAGGCTGCCTACTACTATGCAGAAAATTCACGCAAGATTGTTCAGCAGAGGGAAAGCTTTACAAAGTTTTTGCGGGACAAGGGATTTTTTGTAATAGACAGCAAGACAAATTTTGTCTTTGCAAAAAAGGACGGACTTACAGGTGATGCAATTTACCAGGCTGTAAAAAAAGAGGGAATCCTTATCCGCCACTTTAGCACAAAGGGAATAGAAGACTTTGTAAGAATAACGATTGGCACTGAAGAACAGATGAATGCCCTAAAAAAGATAATGGGCAATTTGTAGGGAATGGCATTCCCGGGAGACAGTATGAAATTTTTGGTTTTAAGCGATATTCACGGTGATTTGGAACATCTTGGAAAGTTGGAGGGCGAGTTTAAAAAGGCGGACGCTGTTTTGTTTGCGGGTGACTTTGCAAAATTTGGTGAACCTGAGACGGCTGAACCTGTGCTGGAAAAGCTTTGCTCCATGCACAACACGATTTTTTCCGTGATTGGAAACTGTGATGAGCCTGATTTTATTGGCAACATAGAGGCTAAGGACATTAGCGTGCAGAAGAGCCTTGTTCAGTTTGAAGGGCTTTGCATTGCGGGTAGCGGTGGCGGCTTGCCTTTTGGTGGGGCTGCCAATGAGCGCGAGGATGCTGAACTTGCCACCGACTTTAATATCCTTACCGAGCAGGGGTCTTGCGAATGGGACAACCTTATTGCCATCATGCACAATCCGCCAAAGGACACTGACTGCGACAAGATTAGCGCCGGCATTCATGTTGGAAGCGAATCTTTGAGGGCTTTTATTGAACAGTACAAACCGCTTGCCGTTGTTACCGGTCATATCCACGAGAGCGTGGCTGTGTGCAAAATTGGGAACACAACAGTTATAAACCCCGGTGCCCTTATGGAAGGAAGATACGGCTGGCTTGAAGTTTGCAAAGAGGGCGGTGCTTGGCAGGTAAAAAGCGCCCAGCTCTGCACAATAGAATAAATTCCTGCACTCGCAGCGCAGCATCAAGCGGCTTGTCGAAGGGCGGGGCTTCCCGTCATCCTGAACTTGATTCAGGATCTGTAAACGATGACACCCCAGCTTGTACAGACCCTGAAACGAGTTCAGGGTGACAGTGGTCACGGAGATTATTTTTTCTTTGCGGCCTGCTTGTCCATCTTTGCGATTGTTCGTTTTTGTATGCGGATTTTTCGCCTTTGGGCAAGAGGCACTCTTTTCTTTACTTCGGGGGTAAGGCGGCGCTTCATAAAGAAGAGGTAGGCCAATACTCCTGCAAACAAGCACATGGAAAGCACTATTACGGCACCCATCCATGGAGACTTTTGCCATGGGAGCGGCACGTTGATTCCAAAGTAGCTTGTTATAAGGGTAGGAAGCACGAGTACCAAGTTCCAGCCAGTCATTGTCTTCATAACGATGTTCAGGTTGTTGCCCAAGACCGTGGAGAATGCATCGTTCATGCCGGCCATGATGTTGGTGTAGGTGTCTACCATCTCCATAGCCTGCCTGTTGTCTATTTCTACGTCGTCCAGCCAGTCCTGGTCCTCGTCGTCCAGCTTCAAAAGCTTGGTCTTGCGCAGCTTCTCCAAAAGCATCTGGTTGCTTTTGAGCGATGTTGCAAAGTAAACAAGAGACTTTTGTATGTTTAAAAGCTGAATCAGCTCGTGGTTTTGAACCGACTGCAGCATTTCGTTCTGAATGGTTGTTGCGCGGCGGTTGAGTTCTTTTAGGTAGCGCAGGAACATTATGTCTGCACGGGCCATAAAGCGGATTGTTACGGCAGGAAAGTCGTTAAAGGAAAGGTCCTTGATTCTGTTGGCGGCAAAGTCGCGCAAAACTTCGCAGTCCGTCCAGCAGATTGTTATGAAGAGGTTTCCTTTTATAATGATTCCAAGGGGTGTGCAAAAGTAGCTAATGTCGTCACCGGGGGAGAATACCGGCAGCCGCACTATTGCGAATGTGTATTCAAAGTCGTCATTGTAGTCTATGCGGGAAAGTTCGTCCGGATCCAGGGCATCCAGCATGTTTTCCGGGTCGATTTTGTATTTTTCTTCAAGTTCCGCAATGTCATCGCGGGTAACGGAGCGCGCATCCACCCAAATCTTTGAGTGCCTGTTAAGCTCTCCTTCTTCTTTTTCTACAAGTTTGCCGTCTTCCTGCTGCCAGTATTTTATCATATTCAGCCTGCCTCTTTTCTTTGGTTCAGGCGCGGTTGGCAGAAAAAATCAAAGGATGATTTGTGCTTTATTTAACCGGAGGCCTGTTTGCTCGAATGAGCCGTGTTGATGATAACCGGAACTACTGCCGCTATCCACTTTCCGCCTCCGAATCTTTGGAATCTTGAAGTTTAACAAACTTTTTGTATTTATAGCAGAAAAAGGGAAAAAAATCAAGAGCAAAAAAAAAAGACCCCGAAACAAGTTCGGGGTGACGTGTTGCGTGATTTGGTTTTTGAAAATAACGCTTTACGGCAGGTTCTTGAGCAGCTTTGTCATGTAGAGCTCAATGTAGTGCTTGAGCGCCGGGTGGTTCTTTACCTTCATAAGGGCCGGGCTGTCTACAAGTGACTGTGCAAGGCTGTCAACGCGCTCAATCGTAAAGTTTTCGCTCTTGAATGTGCGCAGAATCTTGCGTGTATAGTCACGGATAAGCGTATTGACGTCTTCCGTAAGGTTGTCGTGGCTCTTCTGACCCAAGCGGTCATTCCATTCGTGCAGATAGGAATCAAGCTCGCGGTTGAGCGTGCTGTTTGCCGGAACCAAAACCTGCTCAACATCGGAGGCCTGCTGGCGTACAACGCGCTTGCGGTTCTTCTGCGGGTCACCCAAGTCCTTGGAGTCAAGCTCCTGCTTCTTCTTGTCTGCGTTTTCCTTTTCTTCCTGAATCATCTTCAGAGAAGAAGTTTTCTTTGCATCCTTGTCGCGCCTAGCCTTTGATTTCTTTACAATGAAAGACATAATCCAAGAAAGAATCGGTATGGAGTGCCAGAATGGCAGCTTTATCTTTGCATCTGAATAGATTTCCTGCCTGTTGAGCAAGAGAAGCTCGCTGTAAGGAATAAGCATGTCGTCGCGGTAAAGGGTAATCTTTCCCGGTGTCTGGTCGTCAAATGCCAGTACCGGTAGGAAAGAAGAGTGCAAGATACCGTAAAGAATTGGTGCTATTACGCGCAGTTCCCTCTCAAGGCAGTTTTCAAAGGCCTGCTGTTCCTTCATCTCGGGAAGGGTTTCAAACTTGGACAGGCAGTTGTACCAGTCCTTAGTAAGGCTTTCGCTTATGACCACGCGGGCATCGTTGCAAAGGCGGACGATAAGCGGCATGACCTTTTCTTTGAATATAAAGTAACCAGTTCCGTCTTCCGTACGGAAAATAAGCACTTCCGGAAGGTTTGAGCCGATTGTTTCGCTTGTAAGGGACTCAAGGTGAATCTTAAGGTCTTTTTCCGAATATTTGCCAAGCAAGTACTGGCCATGGTTGTCCTTCATCTTGGAAACTTGTTCCATGGTAAAGTAATAGGGCGGCATGTGCATCATTTCTTCCAGCTGCTTAAAGGCAACATCCTTCTGCTGCCTTTCGCCGGCTTTTGCCTTGTAGTAGGCGGCTGCAACTTCTATTACGCCAATGGACTGAAGAACGTTCACGTCTTCCGTGGTAAAGTCCTTAACCTTGTTGTAGTCCTGCTTTATAAAGTAGAACATCTGGCTCCAGTAGTAGAACGTATCCGCGCTGTGCCTAAGGCTGTCCAGGGCTTCTTCAGGCTTTGCAACAAACTGCTTAAAGAAGTTCTTTATGGCAAGCTCTTTGCCAGGGTTGGAATTTGTAAGCTTTTTAAGGAAGTATTCATGGCTTTCTCCCTTGCGCAAGAAATCTTGAAGCTTTTTAAGGGAAATGTCTATGAGTGTGGAAACAGATACCGTAGACGGCAAAAGAAGGGCCGGAACGTTGTTCCCAAAGAGAACGGCATAGAGGGTACGGCTGTCGTACTCCTGGTTTTCCATAAGCTTGTAAAGCAGGTCAGAAGCGTTCTGCTTGCTCAGCATGTCCGTAGGCACGTTGTGGGGAATGTCATTTATGCTCGGAAAAGGCGAAGAAAAATTCTTGGAAAGGTTTGTGTACGATTCCGTAAAGCGGTCAATAAAGTATGCAAGTACGTAAAGAGTCTTTTTTCCCTGTCCCTGGTTTACTATGGCAATCTGCTTTTCTGCAGCAAAATTTTCCAGCTCGGCCTGTAAAGTGGACGTTCCGCCTCCTGTATAGGGAATAAGTTCCGGACTTTCGTCTATGTGATGCTGTGCATAGCGGTTAACATAATCAGCAAATTCCGAGTAGTCTACTTGTGGGGACCTGATTTTTTCAGTATAGAATTTTAGTAACTGTAAAATAATTGGTGTTGTAGCCATAATACTCAATATATCGTATTTTTTACTCCATAACAACACCTTTTAGGCGTATAAATAAGAAATTATTTGCCTGAATTTAATCCAAAATTTAGTACAAAATTCGCTTTTCTGGAGCCAGTTTTTTTATATTTTCTTATGGAAAGCAACAGGAAATCACCCTTCGGGTACACCGCACGCCCTTGCTACGGTGTATGGGCGTAACGAGAAGCGAAATATGGCTGAAAATCCATTTGCGCGGAACGACCGAAGGGAGTGAAAGTCCTATTACCGCCGCACCATGGATTTTCAGACAGATTTCGCTGGTAGTGAAGCCCAAAACTGATTCCCTAGCTAACCGCGCTCCATTGCCTGCGGCAACGCGTTCCGCGCCCCTACAATCGCGGCTAGGTTTCTTATCAAGTAAAGAAAAAGAAGAAAAATTTGCGTAAAAGTGTCCAATCCTGACTTTTAAAGATGAATATATATATGTAAGCCTGTAGAAAAAAGCAGGGCCCGCTAAGCTCTATGGGAAAAAACAAAAAGTCGCACGCTTTTGTGCGGAGGGAAAAATATGAATAGTTTGAATCAGATTATCGTAGAAGGAAACATTGTCCGTGAACCAGAACTTAAGTCACTGCCAAGCGGAGCGGCATCCTGTACCCTGCCCATCGCAGTGAACCGCAAGTACAAGACTGGGGATGGGAGCTATGCGGAAGAGGTGTCCTATTTTGACGTTGACACTTTTGGAGGACTTGCCGAAGTGTGCGTAAAGTGGTGCCCCAAGGGAAGGGGAATACGGGTTGTTGGCCGCCTTAAGCAGAACCGCTGGAAGGATGATGCCGGGAAAAGCCACAGCAGGGTAAAAATCATTGCCGAGCACATTGAATTTAAGCCCGTTCTAAAGAAGAATCCGGACGGAAGCCTTTCCACCCAAAAAGACATGGAAAATTCCCCAAAAAGCGCAGACCTTGGAACTCCACCGCTAAGCAAAAAGAAAAAGCTTGCCATGCTTGCAGAAGCCGCCGCTGCCGCCCAGCACGAACAGGAGGCAAATGACATTCCTGTATTCTAATTAGGGCAAACTTTGAGTTTTATATTTGCAGCAGAAAAATTGGCTCCCAGCGGTTTTTGCCCCGAAAAAAAGGCTTCCGCGCTACGCTTGTGCAG
>DJYC01000112.1:0-12398 GCA_002448445.1 Treponema sp. UBA6988 | reverse complement strand
CTGCACTACGGAAACTCGAAATTGAACCTGATTAACCAAATCTGAATTTCCAGTGGTTTTTACCGGGCCTCCATTCCCGCATGCCCACATTCGCCTGTTGAGCCTGCGGGGGTCATAAAATTCCTCTAATCCGGTAAAAGCCACTGTTTTTTTGCAAAATGCCACTTAGGATTGCATTTGTTATACAAAAAACTAAAAGTGTGGTAGAATATGAGAGTGTACCTTGACAACTGTTGTTACAACAGGCCTTATGATGACCAAAGCTATCTAAGAATTTCGCTTGAATCCCAGGCAAAATTGCTTGTTCAGCGGCTAATTCGAGAGGGGGTGCTTGATTTGGTAACATCATATATCCTTGATTATGAGAATAGCAAAAATCCTCATGCTTCAAGAAGAGAACGCATTGCAGATTTCTTTAATAATGCAGTTGATTATGTTGGTGCCGAATATAATGATGCGATACTTTCAATTGCAAAGAAGATACATGCAACTGGTGTAAAGGCTGTGGATTCCTGCCATGTAGCTTGTGCGGAATTTGCAAATTGCGATTATTTTCTTACAACAGACGACCGTGTGTTGAAATATAAATCGGATAAGGTAAAAATCCTTAATCCCATTCAATTTATTCAGATGCTTTCTGAGGAGGGCTTGTAATGGCAGATATAACATATAGTCCGACTTCAACCGTTGAACTTATGTCCCGCGGAATGGAATGTCTTGTAAAGCACATGGGCATTGTAGAAGCAGAAAGTTTTATTGCTGCAATTCTGAGGGAACGCTTCGATTATACAAAGTGGCATAAAGAATATTTTACCCAGGATGAATCTGTTGAAAAATTTTTGCAAAATGCCACTGTCTATGCAAAAAAAAAGCGGCGGTAATTTAAGATGCAATGACATTGCTTAATACTTGTGCCATTCCCCTTTTGCGTGCTAAATTAATTTGCAGAAAAAAAAGTTTAACACCGGAGAAGTTATGAAAAAGGCGTTTTTCCTTGCATTTTTATTTTTGTTTCTTTCTTGCACAAATGTTTTCAGCAATAAAAAAGAAGATCTTTTGCAAAAATTGCGAAGTGCCAACCGGTATGAAGGCTCCTTGATTGGGGCAGTAGCCTCTGAATCAAAACTGTATAAAGACGCAGAAGAATTAATGAGCCTTTGCAGCGACAGTGAAATACTCATGCTGCTTAACGACAAATGCCCTGTGGTAAAATGCTACGCCGCAGATTTTATTCGTAACAGAAATATAGAGGCTGACTGGTACAATATTTTGCTTAAGCAGGCAGAAGATTATACTAGCGTTAAAGTCTACTCTTTCTGCAGTATCTCTGACTATTACGCAGGAGATTTTGTCCTTAATTCTTTGTTCAGTAAAAAGCTGACTGAGAGCGAGCAAAATAAACTAAAGCTGGAGCTTATAAAAAATCAGTCAAAGCTTAATTTTGCAAACTCCATATTGCTAAGCCAGGACATGTCCGACGAGCTGTATGCTGCAACAAGGGAATGGGCTTTAAGGGGAAATGCAAATGCAATTTTTTCTCTGGCAAAATACAAAAAAGATGAAGACTTGCAGTTAATCGACAGCCTAAAAGACAAGGACATTGATTTGTTTTTTAAGGCCTGCCAATATAACACAAGGGAATCGCTCAAACCCTTCCTTGAAGAATACATGCGCTCCATAATGCCAAAAGAACATTTTTATAATGAGTGGGCATCATTTTACAAGCTGCTTGCGGATTACCACGATGACTTTACTAAAAAAATATTTGACATGGCTTTTTTTGACAAGGTTACTTATAATATCCGTGAATACCACTTGAAAGATATTTATTATGCAATAAAAGACAGGCATGATGGTTTTTATGATGATTACCTAAAAATCTTTTGGACAAAGTACAATTGGGTGGACGAAGAAATAATTGATTATTTTCTTTTAACAGACAAAGAATTTGCGCTTGAAGGATTAAAAACTGCCTTGCTCAATTCCAATGAATACTTTTTTGATACGGAAACTCTGGATTACATAATAAAGGCTGCCTACAAAAATAAAATTGACCTTACCGAATATTTTGCAAGGGCAATAAGAGAAGATGGTGTGTCTACATTTGAAGTTTACATGAACAATATGGACTGCCTTCAAGCCGGCAACAAAACAATTGTAGACGCAGTAAAGGCCCGCTTGGAAAACGAAAGCAACCGCTATGTAACCGGGCCGCTTACAAAATATTTGGAAGACGTAAGCGCGGAGAAGTAAAAATGAAAATAAAAATTTGTGCCATGCTTTTACTATGCGCCTGTTTTCTTGCCTGCAAAGAGCAGACGGATGAAGAGCTTTTTGATAAATTTGTTCAAAGGCAAAGTGCAGATGAATTTTTGGTATTGCAAACCGCAGACACTTGCCCGCTTGAATCCTTGGATAAAGACTACCAGAGGATAATTGAGCATCATGAAAATGATGTTTTCCTGTTTGAAAAAGCAAAGTCGGAAAAAGAGACCCGCTGGTGCATTCCCCTTTTGGCTTGTCCGTTAACAGAAGACGACATTGCAATCTGTATGCTTATAGATATGTATAAAATGTCTGACGACTATTTTGAAAGTGTGATGTACGAAAACATAAAGCGCAAGGCAAATACTGCGGCAGATTTTTGGGATTACCTTCATGAATCAAAAGAAAACAGAAGTGAAATTATCCAGAAAATCAGGGATTGGAAAGGCCTTTATACAAGCAGCGAAATTTTGGTTCCGTGGACAGAAGAAGAGGTTTTAAACCATTCTTTTGAATTAATTTCCGAAACAGATATTGAATCATTTTTGTTCAGAAAGGATTCTGATGGCGTTTTGCTTACATCATGCAATTATGGAAAGAAGGACAAATTTGAAACCTGTCCAATTGAATACTGGCGCATAGAAGGTTGCTATCTTTATGTCTATCCCTATTCCGTCAAACGTAAAGCCAATGGAATCAAAATTGCAAAGTTGAAAATTGACAAAGAAAATAATATTCTATATGGATACAGGAACAATAAAAAAGTTATGTACAAGTATTGGGAAAATTAAAGCGAGGAACTATGACATATTTTAGGGTGCACACAAAAGACATTGCCTACATTACCCAGCAGCCCAGGGGCTTGTTCACTGCAATTGGAAAGCTGGTGGAGGCAAAGATTCTTACCCAGGAAGAGACCGCTGAATACTGGAAAAACCGAGAGTATTTTGAAAAGGTTTTGCCGGTTCCGCCATTTTATGACCAGGGGAATCCAGACCATGCCACCACCTGGTTCAAGGATAATCCCCAGGGGAATGGCATTTACGCCCAGATGGATTTTTACCGGGCCATGGCAAAAAAATACGGCCTAAAGCTCTATATTTCAAAATGCAGCGAAGTGCCGGGCGAGATTATCTACGAAGATGACTTTCAGATTGCGGTTAAGAATCTGAATCCTAGTGTGGCAATAGAAACAAAAGAACTTTAGTATATCGAATAACAATTTACTGTCACCCTGAACTTGTTTCAGGGTCTGTTCCACCATACACCCGTGGTTCGACAGGCTCACCAACCATGGTTCGACTAAGCCGCTGGAAGCTACGCTGCGAGTCACCAACCATGGTTCGGCAGGCTCACCAACCGCTAACATTTATAGATTCTGAGTCAAGCTCAGAATGACAACTTTTTTGTTTGCAAAGCGAAAGCCCAGCAACCTACGCCGCCGTGGAAGGCCTTTAGTCCACGCGCTTGCGCGGGGATGAGCGTTAGCGAAGCCTGGAAGGGCGGTGGCGCAGAGGCATGTTGGTCGAGTTAGCCAAAAGGTAAAATGGTAGAGCATGAAGGACTCCCGTCCTAAAGACTTTCTGCCAGATTGCTATTTGTTGAAGCCCTTGCGTTCTGCCCTTTTTGTAAAGCTTCGGTTGGAGCTTTTGTTGTCTGCGCGTGACCTTTCCTTTTTTGCCGTAGTCTTTGGTCCGTAAAAGCGCCTTGTCTTTGCAGCGGCCTCTTTTTCTGCCTTTTCGCGTTCTGCAACTGCCTTGTAGGCTTCCATTTTGTCTTCGTTGTAGAAGCCGTCCTTCCAGTTGAATCTGCTTGAATCCTGTACGGTTGTGCTGTTGCGCATCATGGAAATTAGGTCTCGCATGTTGCTTTTAAGAACGCGGGTCTTAAAGAAGTCAATCAGCATGCGGTTCCAGCCGTTTGAATTTAGCGAAGGAATTTTGTCCAGTATGCTAAAGGGGAATTCCGGCATTACGAATGAACCGTCATCGGTGGAGTTCACTTTGAACTCCATTTCCTGCTTGTCCGAGAAGTAGGTGAATTCGTAGTCAGACGGCAGCTTGAACCTCATGCGGAAAAGTGAAGGGTAGGCAAAGACCGGCACAAGTACGCGGCTTCTTTCTTTTGCAGAAAGGAATGTTTGTGAAAGGTTTGCCTCTGAATTTTCATAGGGCATCTGCAAAGCCATAAGCCCCTGGTTTTCCAAGAAGCTAACTGCCCAGCGGTTGAAGGTGTAAAGGTAGGGGCCTGCCATAAGGTGAAGTCCGTCTTTTTTTACCCGCTTTTTAAGGATTGCAAGGTGGGCAAGGTTGTTTACCACGTAATTCAGGTAGCCCTTTTGTATGAGGGTGTCTATCTTTTGCTCAAGGTCTGCGTATGAAGCTTCTGGTGCGTAAGGATCAAGTGATATGAAGACCATCTTTTTGCTAAAGGGGAGAAGCGGTGTAGTTCCGTTGTCCTTTTTGATAAGGTCGTATGATGTTTCTGAATTCAGTTCAAGCAGGAGGCGGACAGGATGCAAGGCCTGTACCACAAATGCGTCTTGAACCGAAGAAACACCAACATAAAGTCCTTCCGGGAACCAGTCAAGCTCATTTTTTGCGGCTGGCGTTAAATCCATAACGGGAAGTGTTTCCCCGCCGGGCTGCTTTTTGAACTTGGACAAATCCTGTGGCAGTACGCGCTTGTACCTTTTGGACATGGATTTTGTCTGCAAGAGGTAAACGTTATCCTGCCTCTTAAAATCAGAAGGAATGTCTATCCAGCGGCGGCCTTTTTCGTCAATGGTAACAACGCGAACCTTGTGCGACTCGCGGCCAGTGTCGTCCCTGCGGTGCAAGCGTATGCTGTCTCCTGCGTCCGGGTCGTAGCTTCCCCCTCCCAAAAAGGCCATCTGTATTCTCTTTGCTTCCGTTCCTGCGGCAAGGTTTTCCTGTGCCTTTTCAAGCTCTTCTTTGGTAACCGGGCGTATTTCCTGAATTCTTCCAAGGTAAATGCCTGTTCCTCCGGCCTGTGAAGGGTTGAGAATCTTTTGCCCAGCGTTTTCGATTCCGTCTTTTTCAGAAGAAAAGCCGTACCAGTAGTCGGTTTTGCTGCGGGCAAAGTCTGTGCTTAGGATGCGCTTTCCTTCTGCAATGGAACCCTTTTTGTCTTCCTTCCAGTGGTCCATTACGTAGCGGTAGGCGGCTGTAACGGCCCCTACGTATTCGGCGCTCTTCATTCTTCCTTCTATTTTAAAGCTGTCTACGCCAAGTTCCATAAGGTCGGGAATGTGCTCCAAAAGCTGAAGGTCGCAAGGTGAAAAATAATAGCCCTTGTTGTCTCCGCTGGTAAGTTCCGCTGTGTAAATGCGGCGGCATGCCTGTGCACACTGGCCACGGTTTGCAGACTTTCCGCCAAGGAAGCTGGAAAAGAGGCAGAGACCGCTTTCGCTTACGCACAAGGCACCGTGTACGAACATTTCTATTTCTGCAGTGGTGTTCTGCTTGATTGACTTAATTTCGTCAAGGCCAAGTTCCCTTGCTACAACAACGCGCTTAAAGCCCTGCTTTAGCAAGACGTTTGCCGCTGCTGCGCTTTCCACATTCATCTGGGTGGACGCGTGAAGTTCCAGTTTTGGAAAGAATTCCTGGCACATGCGGGCAACGCCAAAATCCTGCACTATAAGACCGTCCGGCCCAACGTCGTTCAGGTAGGCCAAAAAGCGGTAGAGGCGTTCAGTTTCGTTTTCCTCACAAACGGTGTTCACGGTAACGTAAACTTTTTTTCCGCGTGAATGCAGGCTTTGAACCGTGCCTTCAAATTCCCTCCAAGCAAAATTGGAGGAACGCATTCTCGCGTTAAAGCTTTTGAGTCCCAAATAAACTGCGTCTGCGCCTTCCCCGATAGCGGCGTCAAGAGCTTCTACATTTCCGGCGGGTGCCAATAATTCTGCCATATTATAACACTATAACAAATTACGCGCCTCTGTTCAATGCGTAGGCAGAACTCGCTTGCAGTCTGAATCAGTAATTGGTCTTTTGAATTTTTTGCGGCAGTTGATTTTGGGACTGGTATTTCTTTTGCAGCCTAATATTCCTTGTGGGTGGCGCTTCCGGGGTTCCGGCCCTTCGGCCTCCATTGCTTCGCAATCCGCCTTTGGCGGACCACCTCCAGTGCCTGCCGTGCTTTTTTATGCTGCATTTTTGCTTGCGGTTGAACTGCTTATTTTATACCCGCTGCGCTTCTGATTGCCTGAATTACCTGACCGTTGATTTTTAGGCTTCCGTCTGGGGATTGCAGGTGGTAGCTTCCGGAGATATTGTTTGTACAGCCAATGCTTACACCGCAAAAACCCGGGGCATCCAAGACGTGTTTCTTGGGCTTTGGGTTCTTTACGTAGAGGCAGTCCTCCGCTACCTTTATAATCTGCATGTATTCACCATCACTGATCTTGTATCTGTCTTTTACGATTTTATTCTTTGCTTCGTCCCAGTGTGTATTCAATTAGGACAAACTTTGAGTTTTATATTTGCAGTAGAAAAATTGGCTCCCAACGGTTTTTGTCCCGAAAAAAGGCTTCCGCGCTATCCCTTCGGGCACGCCGAACGCACTTGCTACGCCGTGTGTGCAGAATTTTTTTCGGTTCAAAAATCGCTTCCGCCAATTTTTCTGTTGCACTACGAAAACTCGAAATTGGACCAATTATATAAGTTTTCTTTCCTTTCGCAACCCAGTCTTTATAGGATTTTTTGCAAGATAATAGTCTTCTATATTTGCTATACAATTATGACAGATGGAATGCTTTTTAAACACAATCTGCCCACTGATTGACCTTTGTGCCCTTTTCGACTTAAAATAGAAATTCACGAGAGATGCCCTATTACACACAACGGAGTTAGTCGTATGGAAAAAGAAACTGTCAGAAAGATGTCGCTTAAAGAGCGCTACGGTGAATCGTTTAAGAAGCTTGCAAGTCTTTCTGTTGCGGCTGCTAAGATTGACAGCACCAATGTTTACCAGGAAGAGAATCCCACGACCCGTAAGATTATGGATGCGCTCGTGGAGGACAATACCCTGCCGGAGAGCCACCTTGAGGGTACGGAGAATTTTGAAAAGTTCTATGATGAGGTTTGCGCAGGTAAGCGTGGCCTTATCCTTATGGAGCACTATTCCAATACAGACCTTCCCGCCTTTTGCTACATGCTTGAGCATTCGGGCAAGGAAAAGCTTTCTGACCTTTCCAAGAGAATCGTTGCCATTGCAGGGATGAAGCTTAACGAGGCAAGCCCCATCGTGCGTGCCTTTGCGGAAAGTTTTACCCGCGTTGTAATTTATCCTACCCGCAGCCTGGACACAAACGAAAAGAATGCCGCTACGGAAGAGGAAGCCAAGGCAGAAGAGCAGAAGGCAAGAAAAATCAACCTGGCCGCCATGCATGCCATGGATGACTGCAAGAGAAGGGGACAGGTAATCCTTGTTTTCCCCTCTGGAACCCGCTACAGACCCGGCCATCCGGAAACAAAGCGTGGTTTGCGCGAGATAGACAGCTACCTCCGCATGTTTGACATTGTGATTTTGGTCAGCATTAACGGCAGCATCCTTGAAATTCAGAACGAGGACATGCTGGACGACCTTGTTGCCCCTGCCAAGATGATTTTTACGGCAAGCCCTGTAATCGAATGCAAGCCTTTCCGTAAGGAATACCTTGCTTCTTTGCCGGAAGACGAGGCTGACCCCAAGCAGAAAATGATAGACCATGTAATGGAGCTTTTGGAGAAACAGCACGAGGAAATCCAAAAGATCTATTAGTTTTGGACACCTGCACTTTGCAAAGAAAGCTTTTCTTCTTTCTCCAGAACTTGTAGAAGGTAAGTGCAACTAACATAGAATGTAATTTAGCAAAACAGTGTGCGGAAGCACTGGAATGTAGGCTGAAAACGCGGCAAAAAAGCATTTGCGCGGTGCGAGCGTAGCGAGTCTGATACCTTGTATCCGCGCTCGGCTTTTTTGACGCGTTTTCAGCCGGGAATGGAAGTGCTTACGCATTTAGATTAATGCTTGCTAAGTTTCTTTTAGATTTGCACTTTTCTTCTGCAAACAAAGCCTACCCCCGATTGGAAGGGCGTAAGTTGCCGTCAGGCAATGGAGGCGAAAGCCGGAACCCTGGAAAGCGGGTTTGCAAATTAAGTGCGGTCCAGAAGATACAAAAATACAAAAAGGACAAAATTCAATTTAAATCTTTACAAGTAAGGAATTATTCATTATTATATAGGATATGGCAGTCTTAACCAGTCAACAAATTGGGCGCTATTACGAAGAATATCGCGATACAGAGATAGCGTTCACAAAAGACATTATGCATACTCTGGCTTTGGATCCGCGCCAAATTTACATTAAGTGTACTGGCAACCAGTGGCCTTGTATAATCAACTCCACGTCCTTTGCAAAGGCAAAGATTATCATCGGCACAAAGGGCAGCGCCTTCCAGCAGCTTGCACGCAGGGACGCTCCGGCCGTAAACTTGCGCTATTGTTTTTACCAGAACGACGGCCAGATGATGACTTTCCTTATAAGCGGAAAGATTGGCTCAATTTCTTCATATATGAACAGCCGCGACCTTGCCGTTCTTGAAGTGATTTATACGCAGAAGCCGCCGGATGACTTTATCGAAAAAATCGGCCACCTGATTGATGCAAATGCAAACGCCATAAAGCGCAAGGAAGACCGCATAGTCCTTACCCCGGACTCCTGCAGAAAGCTTGGAATTCCAAAAGAAGAAAGTATTATTTCTATTCAGAATGTTCCCCGCCACTGCATTTTGCGCGACCTTTCCTTTGGTGGTGCGAAGGTTCTGCTTTTGGGGCTTCCCCAGTTCCTTAAGGACAAGGAAGTTTTGCTTAACCTTGAATTTGACGAGCCGCATGAAATAATCAACCTTAGGGGACGCATTGTTTCTACCGGCGAAGTTGAAGGCAGAAAGGACATTGTTGCCGCAAACATCCAGTTTTCGGAGGAATCGGTTACGCTTTCGTACAAGATTCACATCAACAACTACCTGACTTCCGTGCGTAAGAATGAACTGGACGCTTCCGCAAAGGAAATGCAGTCACAGGCAGAATCCCAGGGTAATTCAGCCCAATAAAAGTCAAATGTTCCGCGAAAGGGCATGTCCAGCTAGGTCATGGCTGCTTGCGGGGCCCAGGCATCCCTCCCGGTAAGGAAAAGTTATGATTCCATCAAATCCATTAAACTCTGTTTATTTTATAAAGTTGCCGTCTGATTTTGCACTTTCAGACCATGCGGTAAAGATTGATCCGGAAATTTTGCTTCCGGTGCAGAAAAAGGATTCCAGCGATTCGGAGACCTTTGACATAAAGGAGCTGACCCAGGAGCAGATTCTTTCGGGCATACTCACGGTCCTTGCCTACGACAGGGAAAACGAGCACCTTGACTACTACCGCAAGATTATCATGGAGGCCCGCCCCAACATTAAGAAGGAGCTGGGGGAAGCGGCAATCCTCAAGACCCGCAACGAGGACTGGGATTTGGCAGAGGAAATTTGGTCTGCCCTGCACGGACTTGACCCTGCCGACAAGGCGATAATTCTTAACATGGCTATTTTCTTTGACCAGAGGGCAGATTCATACCGCAAGAACGGCATGAATGACGATGCAGACGCCTACGATTCATCTGCACTGGGCTACTACAAGGAGGCCATGGACAGCGACCCCGAAATTCCTGACGCCTTTTTTAACGCGGGTTTCTTCTATTTAAAGCAGCGCAATTACGGCGAGGCAAAGGGAGCGTTTGAAAGTTTTTTGGCACTGACTTCCGACACCAAGGATGAGGATTTGGGAGAAAACGGCCTTTACAAGAAGGAGCGTGCCCAGGAAATCATCAACAAGATAGACAGCAGAAACCTTTCAAGCGACCGCTTTCACCATGCCTACGAGCTTATTGCCGGGGGAAAGGAAGAAGAAGGCCTTGAAGAAGTGCGCCTCTTTTTGCAGGACAATCCCGCAGTTTGGAATGCCTGGTTTCTCTTGGGCTGGGGCTTGCGCAGGCTTGAACGCTTTGAGGATGCCCTTAAGGCTTTTGAAAAGGCCCGCGAGTGCGAAGGCGGCGACGAAAGCGCAGACACTTTGAACGAGCTTGCAATCTGCCAGATGGAAACCGGAGACATGGACGGTGCCCAGGATTCCCTTAACGATGCCCTTTCCATGGACCCCGAAAACACAAAGATAATCAGCAACCTTGGCTGCCTTTTCCTTAAACTTGGCCAGAAGGATGAGGCTGTAAGGTATTTTAAGACCGTGCTTGAGATAGACCCGGCAGACAAAATTGCCGCTGCCCAGATGCAGGCCCTTGGAAGTTTATAAGGAAATTTGAATTTTCTCCTTGCTACTTGCGGTACAGGTCTTTTACCTTAAGGCCGTTATGCTTGGCGGATTTTTTCCAAGCGTAGTTGGCGCATATTATGTATAAAAAGCGGGGAATTCCCACAGAAACAAAGGCATTTTGCATCCTGCTGCCGCTTTTTATGCAGTCAGCGGTCCGTTTTAGGACTTTTCCGACCGGACTAAGAGGCCCTTTGTCTAAGGGAACTGAATGCATGTGTTCGATTGCACCGCCACCCCCTATTGCAGCTGCACCGCACCATTCGTTGCCGCTTTTTTTGCACCAGTTTTCGTATATGCGGATTGCCGTCCTGTTGTGGCTTGATTCGAAAAAGCCGCAGTTGACTAAGGCATAAACCTTGTGTCCAGCAAATTGGTCTGCTTCCAGTTGCATAAGAAGGGGAATAAGATGCCCAGGAAGCGAATCTATGTAGATGGGGTTAGCAAAAACCCAGGCTTCGGCTTCCCTTAGGACTTGAAGCTGGTCGTCTGCAAAGCTTTCCCTGTTTGCACCCACTTCGGAAAAAGTGCAGCCGTCCCTTGCACAGGATTTTATTTGCTCAAGAAGGAATCTGCTCGTGCTGGAATTTCCCCTGGGGCTTGCGTTTATGAGTGCGACTTTCATAGGCTTAACTCCCCAATTTCCTTTTCATCACTAAAAAAACGGACTTCAGTCGAAATTGCGTCGTAGTTGAGGGCATTCCTTTCAATAAGAGTTTTGGCGGTTTCCTTTTCGTCTTCAGTAATGTTTTTTCCATAAAAGAGTGCGGAAAGGGTAAATCTGTTCCCGTACCTCTTTTTGTGGTGCATCTCCTTATTGCGTATCAAGAAGAAGGGGAGCAAAGATGGCAACCCCCGGTCCTGCATTTTTTTTACAAAGGGGCTAACACCTCCGTAGACGCAGCGGCTTATTATTATCAGTTCTGTGCATTTTCCCAGGTCTTCTGCAAAACGGGCGGAATCATCCTTTATAAGGCACTTGCCGGGTGTCTTTGTCCAGCAGCCAAAACAGCCCGTACAGCTGTGAACATCCATGCCCTTTTTGTAGAGCCTGTAGTCGCCAGAAACCGAAAGAGACGGATTTTCAATGTCGGTTAGAATTACTTTTAGAGTCTTTCTTTCAGGGGCAGAAAATGCCTTCATATTAAATAAGTTTAATTCACTTCGGGGCAATTTTCAAGTGACAGCGTCAATATGTGATAGCGTCAATAAAAAAACACCCGCCGTAAGTCCGTATTGGAAGTTACAGCGGGTGTATCCTATAATGCTAAGCCGCTAGGCGACACAAACTACTGCAACAGAGCAAGAACGTTCTGTGAGCTCTGGTTAGCCTGTGCGAGCATTGCGGTACCGGCCTGAGAAAGGATGTTGTTCTTTGTAAAGTCAACCATTTCCTTTGCCATGTCTGTATCACGGATGCGGCTTTCTGAAGCCTGGAGGTTTTCAGCACCAATGTCCAAACCAACAACTGTCTTTTCGAGGCGGTTCTGGTATGCACCAAGGTCTGCGCGCTGCTTGTTGATCTTCTTGATTGCTTCGTCGAGAGTACCGATTGCGCGGTTTGCTTCGTCTGGAGTACCAAGAGTCATGATTTCTTCTGTACCAACGTTGCGGAGTCCGAGAGCTGCTGCGCTCATTGTTCCGATGTAAACCTGTGTTCTCTGGTCCATGTTAGCACCAATGTGGAGCCACATAGAAGCTGTAACATTGTTTTCACCAGTTGGGCGTGCAAAGCGGCCTGTGAGCATGTTCATA
>DJYC01000003.1:315-90062 GCA_002448445.1 Treponema sp. UBA6988 | reverse complement strand
GAGGAAACAGCGGGCTTCGGACTCTGAGCGGTTTTTCCCCCTCCAAGTTAGGGGTCCAAGGGCCCTCCCTTGAAAATCAATTTATTTCCTATATTATCCCCTAAAATTTAAAACTCAAATTCCGAAAATCAAAGTATGCCGGCAAACAATAGTTACAGCAAGCCAGATTTTTGGTCACAGAAAGCCTTTAAAGAAGGCTATCCAGCAAGAAGTGTCTACAAACTTGAAGAAATCGACAAGAAATTCGGCATGGTAACTAAAAACTGCACGGTACTGGATTTGGGATCAGCGCCGGGAAGCTGGACAACATGGCTTTTAAGGCGGCTGGAAGGAAACGGAAAGGTTGTTTCGGTAGACCTTAACCCGCTTGCAAAAAGCGTAAAGGGCGAAAACCTGGTCTTCTTCCAGGGAGACCTTCTTAGCGAAGAAATCCGCACCAAAATTCAGGAAAACGGCCCCTACAGCCTGGTTGTCTGCGATGCCGCCCCTCTTACGACAGGAAACCGCACCATAGACACTGCAAGAAGCAAGGCTCTGGTGGACATGGCAATCTGGTACGCCCAGACAATGCTAAAAAAAGGCGGAAATTTCTGCGTAAAAATCTTCCAGAACGGGGACCAGCAGAAAGAACTGCAAAAAATGCGGGAAATTTTTACGACTGCCAAGGGCTTTAAGCCGGAAGCATGCCGTTCAACCTCGTTTGAAACATATTTGATAGGAATAAATAAAAAAATTTAGAAAAATTCATGCAAAATACAAGACTTTTACATGATTTTTTTGTATAATAAAGGAGCAATAGGAAGTTTTATGAAAAAAATGGTCTTCGAGAAAAAACGTAACTCATGCATGCCGTCCAAGATGAGCTATTATTCAAAAGTCTTTATTACATGCTCCGCAAGCATAGTATGCACGGCTGGCATTGTAATCGGCTCAACACTGGCAGTGCTCCACGTTAACAATACAAACGGACAGGGCGGCGGTTCAGACCCCAAGCTCTCAATGATTATGTCCGAGTCTGATTCATTCGGCAAGCTTACAGGAAGCGACATGGAGGCGGACTCAGAGGCACTGGGACTTGCAGCCCTTATGGGAGAAGACCATGACGTTACGGAAAACGCAGCAAGCCTTGCGGACAGCGGCAATGAATCCACAACGCTCACATATACTTCCTACAGAGTCAAAAAAGGCGACATGATAAGCCTTATTGCTGATGCATACAACGTTACCACCGACACAATCTACAGCGCAAACAATACAATCACAAATTCCCGCCTTATACAGCCGGGCCAGTACATAAAGATTCCTTCAATGTCTGGAATCCTTTACACAACAAAGAAAGAAAACGAAACCCCCTCAACAATCGCTGAAAAATATTCAATCGATGCAGAAAGGTGCGCCCTCGTAAACAAGATGGACGTAAACTCACAGCTCAAGATGGGAACAACAGTATTCGTACCAGGTGCAGAAATGGACTGGGAAACAAAGCTTGAAATCAACGGAGACCTCTTCAAGCTGCCTCTCCACAGCTACTTCTACATTTCTTCACGCTGGGGCTGGAGACCTGACCCATTCGGAAGCGGAAGAAGATCCTACCACGGCGGTATAGACATGGCATGTCCAAAGGGAACTCCAATCTATTCTGCAAAGGCAGGACGCGTTGTAAGCACAGGCTACAGCAACGTCTACGGAAACTACGTAATCGTAAGCCACGGCCAGGGCTACAAGACACTCTACGGCCACATGACCCGCATCCTTACTTCCAACGGAAGCTTTGTTGACACAACCACAAAGATTGGTCTTGTAGGTAGCACGGGTGCAAGTACGGGTCCCCACCTGCACTTTACGGTTTACAAGAACGGCAAGTCAATCAACCCGACAAATGTTGTAAACTTTGCAAAGCGCTAAGCTTAAAAAATCATAAAACAACCTTTATATACAAATGCAAGCCCTTAAAAGTCAGCTTTTAGGGGTTTTTTTTATTTTCGCGGCACTTCCCGGCATCCAGACAGCCGTCATCCCGAACGCTACGAATGTGTGCTTCGGGATCTGTAAAAGACGGCATTTTTGCTTTTACATGCGTGGAAATTAGACCTACGCCGCCGTGGAGGGGCGACTTGCTTGCAAGTCGTTGCGCAGCAATGAAGGCGAAAACCGGAACCCCGATTCTCGCAACGAAGTTTCAAGCGAGGGCGGTGGCGCAGAGGCAGGTCCGCTCGAGTTAGCCAATCCGCAAATGGAAGAGCCGGGCAGGCTTCCGTCCAAAAGAAGAAAGATAAAATTCAAAAAATTATTTACATATATATACCCATTGAATTCATGTTTACAAACTCTTGATGGCGGTATATAATGGTTAGTATGCCAGATTTGCTTACAGATTTACAGTTTGATGAATTCCGCAAACTCATTTACGATACAAGTGGTATTACATTTTCGGAAACAAACCGTTCCATCTTGGACAGCCGCCTAAAAGAACGCCTCCGCGAGAAGAAAATCGACGACGTTCAGCAGTATTACAAGATGATTACGACCGACCTGGAAGAATTCAAGAAATTCCTGGACAGCATAACCACAAATTTGACGCGCTTCTTCCGCAACCAGCCGCATTTTGACGCGCTGATAAATTACGTAATTCCCCACGTGATTGCAGAAAAGAAGAAGACAGGGGAAACAAAAATCCGTATCTGGAGCGCTGGCTGTTCCACCGGGGAGGAACCCTACACGATTGCAATGCTTTTGCAGGACAAGCTGCCCGCACCCTACACCTACGAAATAAAGGCATCGGACATTTCGCTAAAGTCACTGCTCGTTGGCCAGCAGGGCTTTTATCCCCTGCCCCGCATAACCGGCATTCCCCACGACTACCTTGAACGCTTTTTTACGCAGACGGACTCAGGCTACCAGGTAAAGCCGGAGCTGATGAACTGTGTGCACTTTGACTACCACAACCTGCGCAACGAAAGCGGCATAAAGGACTACGACATTGTATTCTGCCGCAACGTGCTTATATACTTTGACGAGGCGGCGCAAAAGGCTACGATAGACCGCTTCTACAGGTCTATGTCCGACCATTCCTACCTGTTTATTGGGCATTCAGAAAGCCTTTTTGGAATGGACACAAAATTCAAATTCCTAAAGACCGATTGGGCCTGTCTTTACGAAAAGAACGAGCTCTAGGGAGAGAGAGAAATATGGACGACATACAGGTTTTGATTTGCGATGATTCAGCATTGATGCGTAACCTTATTTCCAGGGTTGTTGACAGCACTCAGGGTATGAAAGTCTGCGCAACAGCAATGAACGGACGCTTCTGCCTGCAGAAGATTCCCCTGTCCCATCCAGACATTATCATCCTTGACATAGAAATGCCCGAGATGAACGGCGTGGAATTCCTAAAAGAGCGCAAGATGCAGGGAATTGACATCCCGGTTCTTATACTTTCCTCCGTTGCAACAAAGGGTGCGGCTGTTACCATGCAGTGCCTTGAGCTTGGAGCAGTGGACTTTATTACAAAGCCGTCAGGCTCGGTAACAAACAACATCATGTCTGTCTCCGCTGCCCTTATCGAGCGCATTGCATCATACGGTTCACGCTATGCAAGGCGAAAGGGAAAGAGCGTCTACCCGACGGACTTCTTTATTCAGCAGACAAAATTCAAGGAAGCAGAGTTTTCCGCAAAGAAGACGCCCATTCCAACTACGACTGCCGGTGGTGCAAAGCCTACCCCCGCTGCAAAGACTACAGCCGGAATGCCTTCAAGCGGGACCGATGCAAGGGCTGAGCACCCGATATTCTCCGCCTCGGTATGGAAGCCTGCAAAGCCAAAAGAGCCAGCGGTAATAAAGCCTGAGCGCAACCCCGGCCCTATAGAAATCGTAGCAATCGGTATTTCAACAGGAGGCCCAAACGCCCTCCGCGAGATGCTTGCAAAGATAGACCCCAAGCTTTCACGGCCAATTCTTATCGTGCAGCACATGCCCGCCGGCTTTACAAAGGAATTTGCAAATTCCCTCAACAGGATATGCCCGCTTGAAGTAAAGGAAGCAGAAGACGGCGACCTGATTCACCCGGGAATGGTCTATGTTGCGCCGGGAGACTTCCACATCGTGGTGGAAAAGTCAACCCTCTGCAACGTAATCAGGCTGAGCAAGGCCGACCTCCGCAACGGGCACAGGCCTTCTGCAGACGTTATGTTTGAGTCCATCGCAAAAATCTACCAGAACCGCGCGCTTGGCGTAATCATGACCGGCATGGGCCGCGACGGTGCCGAACAGCTTGCAGAAATGAGGCGGCAGGGAGCTTGGACTCTTGGCCAGGACGAGGCTTCCTCTGTCGTATACGGAATGCCAAAGGCCGGCTGGGAAAACGGCGCCGTGCAGAAGCAGGTTTCGCTTGACAACATGGCGGACGAAATAAACCGCCTGGTCCGCGAGCACGCAAACGGCTAAGTTCTGATTTTTTTGCATAATTCTCTTTTTGCGGCGCTTTTTCCTGCTGTCGTATTGCGTCCCAAAAGAAGATTTCACCATTTTTTTAGGGGCTTTCCGGGGTTCCGCGGGGCCCTACCCGCTCCATTACCGCCCTGCGGTAACGCTTCGCGCCCCTCCAATCCCTGCCGTCATGCTGTGCTTGACTCTGCATCTTTATAAGCATAATGCCACCTTCTACACGGCCCTTCGACCGGCTCAGGGACCGGAATGCGATGCTTGACTCTGCATTTGTATAGCCCCCGTCCCTTGACGCGGCACTTTTTTTTTGTATAGTACTCTTAGGTTAAAACTATCTTAACCAAGGAGATTACAATGAAAAAATTAGCAACAATTGCATTAACAGTAGCAGCCTTTGGCCTTGCTTTCTCCCTTGCAGCATGCTCCGGCGGCTCAAGCTCTTCATCAGACGAAGATGTAGCAAGCTTAGTGGCAGGCGGTTCTGGCGGTTCAGCCGAGGTACTTAGCTACAGCAGCGATGACCTTAACAACAAGGTTTTCTCTTATGAGGATGAGGACGACGGAACAAGATACCTTGGATTCGCAGGCGGCAAATGCTACAAATCCAGCAACTCATCCAGTTTTCCCGACACCGAAAGAGAATATACAATCGTCAAATACGCCGGACGTTTATATAAAAGTTTTTTTATGACAAGAACAAGCGGCTCAGGCCTTATCGGCACTTTCACGGATGGAGAAAACGTTTTTACTTTTTCTAACGGTGGCACAGGTACTGCTACTCTTGATGGTGAGTCCGAGACTATAAGCTACACCAATAATAATGGCTTGGTAGTGATAAATATTCCTGGCGAGGGCGATTTAAAAGTGTATTACGATGGCAACAACAAAATATACGGTGTTGATGAGGAAAACATCATGACTTTTGTACAAAACGGTGTTTCCGTCCTAACCAGGTAGGTAGAATAAAAACCAGCCTAAAACACTTCCCCGCAAGGAAACGGCGCATCTGCTGCAACTCCCTGCGGGGATTTTTTTTGCATCCATCCAATTCATGCCGTCATGCCAAGCTTGACTCTGCATCTTTATAAGCTAATATGCCATCTTCTACAGATCCCGGGTAAAGCCCGGGATGACGGCCTTGATTCATGCCGTCACCAACCAGCTCCGTCACCCTGAGCTGGTTGGTGAGCTTGTCGAACCACAGGGTCTGTATAAGCTAAACTGCCATCTTCCACACACCCAAACAAGCCCCGCAAGAATTGCAAAAAAAGTAAATATTTTTCTTGATAAACTGTAAATCTAAGTTATAATAAAATTAAAGTGTTAATTCATTAAGTTTTAATGCTTTGCAAATTCATTAAGTTGAACGTTTTCGTTCAGAGAGGAGAATTTATTATGGCAGAATTGAAATCAGGAATCATTTTGCAGGACGGAGAAGAGCTCGTTGCAGAAATCGAAGCAGAACTCTGGGCATCTAGCGCAAACCCAATTGCAAAGGCTCTTGGTAACATCCAGAGAATTGTCTGTGGAATTCTTGGTACAAAAAAGAAGGGCTTCGTTGTAATCACAAACAAGCGCGTTGTAGAAGTTTCAAACCTTGTACAGTGCTACGTATTCAACGTTGCTCACGAAGTAAAGTACCTTCTTCCTTCAAGCGTAAAGGAAATCGGCTACACAAAAGAAGCAAGCTGCGGAATGTTCTGCCCAGCCTATCACCTTTACTACGAAACCTTCACAAACACAACATCTGTATTGCTTAAGGTTGCAACAGACGAAGAAGCTCAGAAGCTCGTAGATGCATTCTACAAGGCAATCACAAAGTAAAAAATGCCCAAAAATAAGTTTTTCAGGTACTGCTACCTGAATACTTACGCATTTTTGCTGCTCTTTTTGAGCATACTCGCAATGGCCATACCGCTGTACAAAATATCGGCATGGCTTTTGCTGCCGCAGGGGATTGTAGCTTTATACATACTTTCCCGTGCGGCAAAACTTTTTTCCACCTGGCCGGACAAACAGCGTAAGTATGAAGTTCTATTCGGAAAAAACAAGACTCAGTTCAACCCCGAATCATTCAAGCTCTTTATGCAAATGCCCTGCGGAAGGCTTTTAACAAAAGTAGTCCTTAGCGACCTTGGCAAAAAAGACGAATACCGCACCCTAAAAAAACTCTACAAGCCCTCCTTCATCCAGGCAATCAAAAACGCCTTTGCCCCGCCCGTAAAAACCTCCGTCTACATAAACAAAGACTTCGTAAAATACCAGACCCCCTCAACCTCTGAGTCTTAACTCCTTAAAGATTTGCACTTGATTTCTTTTGTTAAAACCCCACGCTTGCCCATAGCCCAAATTTAGATTATACTATAATAGATGAACAAAGATTTTGCGCCTTACTTGGCACGCATAGAAGAAGAAATTCACAAGGCCCTTCCAAAAGTCTCCGGGAAGGAATGGCAGGATACCGTTTTTGGACAACTCTATCCCGCCGTTACAGCCGACCACATAAGCCCACTTATTACCCCCACCCGCTCCCTGGTTGACCTTGGGGGAAAGCGATGGAGGCCCCTGCTCCTCGTGCTAACAGCCCAGGCTCTTGCAGAAAAAGACGGCGGCACAAAGGACCCGTCTTCCAGCAATAAATTCGAGACAGCCTGCCACTTAACCCCCCTTGTGGAGTTCACCCACACGGCAAGCCTTATCCACGACGACATAGAAGACTCTTCAGACACCCGCCGCGGACAGCCCGCCGCATACATAACATACGGTTTGGACACGGCCCTCAACGCAGGCTCATGGCTTTATTTTGCTGCCACAAGCTGCATAGACACGCTTTCATCCACAGACGAAGCCCTAAAGGCAAGGGTTTACGCCCTCTACAACATGGAACTAAGAAGGCTCCACTTGGGACAGGCAATGGACATAGCTTGGCACCGCAACAAAGGCTTTATCCCCAGCCCCGACGAATACCTTGCCATGGTTCAGTGCAAGACAGGAACGCTGGCATCCCTTGCTGTAAAGCTTGGCTGCATGGCATGCAAGGCCGACGACTCTACCGCAAAAAAGGCCGGTGCTACAGCCGCAAAGATTGGCGCTGGCTTCCAGATTATAGACGATGTAATAAACCTTAGCACAGGAAACCCGGGCAAAAAACGCGGAGACGACATTGTAGAAGGAAAAAAATCACTTCCAGTCCTGCTCTTTGCCCAAAGCAAGGGAAACTCTTCCAAAGAATTCCAGGAACTTGAAAGCTGCTTTGAACAGGCCGCAAAAGAAGGCATAAACAGTCCTGCCGTAGAAAAAGCCATAGGAATTCTTGAAGGGGCAAATTCAATCGCGCAGGCAAAGCAAAAAGGCGTTTCGCTAATAGAAGAAGGTTGTGCAGAGTTTGCAGACATTTTTGGCAGCGCAAACAAATACGCACTTTTGATTCAGGATTTGTTCCGGTCTATGGTACCGGCAAACATCTAAAAGGAGGCCCTGCATGAGAGAAACTTCAGAAACCTTGAACAACCAGGCCATAGAACTCGCCTCCAAGGGAGAATACAAGGAAGCAATAGCCTGCTTTATCCGCGCAATCTCAATGGAACGCCAGAACTACCTCTTATGGTTCAACCTTGGCATCACATACCGCGACGCAGGCAACCTGGAAGACGCAAAAAACGCCATCCACAAGGCCCACCTTATGAACCCCTACGACGAAGAGGTAATAGAGTCCCTTGCAATAATCTGCTTTAACATGGGAAGGTTTGAAGAGGCATTCCGCTACTGCACGGCAGGACTTGGCTTAAACGATGCAAACTACCACCTGTGGAACACGCTGGGAGTCCTCTACTTTAACCAGTCAGACTACGGAAGCGCAAGCGAAGCATTCGAGCAGGCTCTTTCCATAAACCCCTACTACTATGACGCCCTGTTCAACCTGAGGGACACCTACTCGGAACTTGGCAACGAAGCCGGAGCAAAGGCCTGTGCACTGCGCATGAAGGAGCTTAAGAAGTAATGTACAGAAAAGGAATCGTCGTAAAAATAGAAAGCGAACAGGTAACGGTACTGCCCTTCGTAAAAGATGCCTGCGCCACCTGCAGCCACAAGTGCAGCGAGCGCGAGGGGGAGTTTCGCGTGCCATATACAGCGACAAACCCACTTTCCATACCGCTTAGGGAAGGGATGGTCGTCGGCATTACGGCAGAAAAAAAGGCTGAGGCTGTCCAGGGAATTTTTGCCCTCCTCTTGCCCTTTTTGTTTGCAGTCGCAGGATTCGTCTTTTCAGAAAAGATTGCAGGCCTGCTGGGGCTTGTTGCAACGGAAGGATTCAAGGCTCTATGCACACTGGCCTTTCTCTGCACATCGGCAGTGCTTGTATTTGCACTCACAAGGCTTTTCCCGCTTTCCGGGCAAAACCAGATTGTAGAAGTATACGGGAATGAAATCTGAAAGAATTCTTTTAAAAGGCTTGGGAATTTTCATCTTGGCATCCCTCCCGTCATGTTCCCTTCAGTATGAAAAGGTAACGGACACAAAGGCCAGCGTTCCAGAAATCGTCTTTACGAACGTAAAATTCAGCCGCTACGAGAGGAACAACCAGAAGCTGAACCTTACATCTTCCAAGCTGGAGGAATACAAAAGCGACGGTGCATATTTTGCAGAGGAGGCAGAATTCTGCACATGGGATTCAAAAGGCAAGCTGGATACGGTGGGCAGCTGTGGTCTTATAGGCATCCAGCCAAACGAAAATACCTATACACTTTTAAAGGGCGTCCAGATAGAAAACAATTCCCAGGGCATAAAAATCAGCGCGGAGACCATGCAGTGGAACGACAAGACTGAACAGCTGATATTTGCAAAGGATGACTTGGTTCATTTTGTACATGGCGACCTGGAACTTGCGGGCAAGGGCTTTTCGGCAAGCGGAGTTTCCGGCCGCTTTGAATTTGAAGGCCCGGTGGAAGGCGCAATTTCCACGGATGATATCGAGGAGGCGGAATGAAGTACAAAATAATTCCAGCAGTTTTCCTTATTGCAGCAGCCGCCATTTTTGCAAGTGCAGAAAAAATAACTTTCAGCGCGGATTCAATGAGTGGAGTCTCGGGCAAAAATTCAGACAGGACAATGCTTACCGGCAACGCAAACATAAAGGCCGATGAAATGGAAATTTCTGCTGACACGATAGAACTCTACGGAAGCGACTTTCGCTTCATGAAGGCATCCGGCAACATAAAGGGCACAAATTCCCAGAGCAAGCTGGACTTCACATGCAGTTCCATGACATACGACCGCATCTCAAAAATAGCAGTCCTCAGGAACGCAGTCCACCTCATCGACAAGGAAAACAATGTCACGGCGGACGCAGAGCTGATTGAATACAACCAGAAAACGGAAGTCGCGGTTATGCAGATAAACGTCTATCTGGTGCAGGACAAAAACACTTGCACTGCAGCACACGCCGTTTACAACAAAAAGCAGCAGTTGCTGGATATGAGCGGCAACCCCCAGGTTGTACAGAATCAGGATGTATTCAGGGCCCAGGAAATATCCCTTAACCTAAAGACAGATGAAATCACACTGGACGGTCACGTTCGCGGTTCCGTCACAACAAAGGATTCATCAAAGTCCGGCAATACGGAATCAGCTGCAAAAAAGGACGATGGCAAGGCAGAGAGCAAGGATTCGGAGGGCACGAAGGATTCGTCATCAAAAGAAGATCAGGCAGGCAAGGCTGATGACAAGAGCAAAAAGGAAACTGACAAGGCCGATGGCAAGAAAGACGAAGAAGCCTCAAAAGATGACAAAAAGGAAAATAACGTAAAAGAAGACCCCAAAAAAGATGAATACGTAAAGGAAAAAGGCAAGGAGGAAAAAGATGCAAAGCAATGATTCGGGCGACCTCTTTTCCGAGCCTTCACAGACAGGCATACACTCGCTAAGAGTCTCCTCCCTGCACAAGTCATTCGGAAAGAAAAACGTAGTAAAGGGTGTTGAATTCTCCATGCAGACGGGAGAAGTCGTAGGCCTGCTGGGGCCAAACGGAGCCGGAAAGACAACGACATTCTATATGATTGTAGGATTCTACAAGCCCACGAGCGGAGAAATATTCCTTGACGACAAGAGGATTACGGTTCTTCCCATGTTCAAGCGGGCCCAGCTTGGCATATCCTACCTTCCCCAGGAACCCTCGGTTTTCCGAAAGCTAACCGTAGAAGAAAACATCTGGTCAATCCTTGAAACAAGGCGGGATCTTACAAAAGAGCAAAAAAAGAAAAAGCTTGAGGAACTGATAGAGGAATTTGCTATAAGCAGAATACGAAAACAGCAGGCATACACCCTGTCCGGAGGTGAGCGCCGCCGCACGGAAATTGCCCGCTCCCTTGCTATAGAACCAAAATTCCTTCTGCTGGATGAACCCTTTGCGGGAATAGACCCGATTGCAGTTGCCGACATCAAAAAAATGATAAAGCAGCTTTCAAAGCGCGGCATAGGCATACTGATTACAGACCACAACGTTCGCGACACGCTGGAAATCACAAGCCGTGCCATCATCATATCCACTGGAGAACTCATTGTCCAGGGCAACAAGGCGGACATACTTGCCTCCCCCAAGGCCCGCGAAATCTACCTGGGCAAAGATTTCTCCATGTAAAAGAATCGTATCCAAAAAAGTGACACATTTGGCCTTCCCAAGTGTCTAATAAAGTGACGGAGTTAATTAACCAAGATGAAAACTTTAACGAACCGTGATTTTGACGAAGTGTACAGAAAATACGCCCCAATGGTTCTGAGGCGCTGCCGTGCAATTCTCAAAGACGAAGAAAAGGCCCTGGATGCCATGCAGGACGTATTCATGCGCATTCTGGACAGCAAATGCAAAATCAAGGAAGTTTGCTCAAGCCTTTTTTACGTAACGGCCACGAGAGTTTGCCTTAACAAGATCCGGTCCGACAAACTTCGCTCCGGGCCTGACTTTGACGTAATCAGCGAAACGATTGCAGACAGTTTTTCTGAAGCCGAGCGTGACAAAATTGAAGCGGGAATCATTCTGGAGAAGATTTTCTCTGGCCGCGACAAGAAGGACGCCCTTATCGCAACCCTGCATTTCGTTGACGGTCTTACGCTGGAAGAAACGGCGGGTCAGGTCGGAATGTCTGTTTCGGGCGTAAGGAAAAGGATTTCTGAACTTAAAAAATATTCGTCACAAATTATGGACAGGGGGCAGTTATGATTCCACAGTTGCTGTTAGAAGAAATTCTTCTTGACGAGAAAAACGAAAAAGACTATTACGATAAATACGGAAAGGAAGCCATTCAGTCGGAGCTTGCAAAACTCAGGAAGTCAAACGAGGAAATTCTTGCCGCATACCCGATTGACGCCATGCACTCAAAAATCATGCAGAAAGGCTTTGAACAGAAAAACCAGCCGGATGCTTCTGAAAAGAAAGACGCTGCATCAAAAGGACAAAGGCTTTCCGTCTGGAAATACTGTGCAGCCGCAATACTTCTCCTTGCATTTGCCCTTCCGCTTGCCATGCGCAACACCACGGGCACAGCGGGCGCAGGCTCAATCCATATAAAGGGAAACGCCCACCACCAGATAAGGCTCTACCGCCAGAGTGGGAATGATGCCCAGCTCCTCAAGAACGGAGAGAGTGCAAGTGAAAACGACCTTATCCAGATTACATACACGCCGGGTATATACAGCTACGGAGTCATATTCAGCGTGGATGGAAACGGCAACGTCACCCGCCACTTTCCGGAAAACAGCTGGACTGCGGCAAAGCTTGAAAAGACCGGGGAAGAAGTGCCTCTTTCATTCTCCTACTCGCTCGACAATGCCCCTGACTACGAGTGCTTCATCTTTGTAGCCTCAGAAAAAGAGTTCAACCTTTCAGAAATAGAAAAAATCAGCAAGGACAAATACAGCATCAGCTTCCTAAAGAAAGGCTCTTACCTTCCAAAAGACTGCGACGGCTCCATCTTTATACTAAAGAAAAAATAGGGTACAATTATGAAAATGAACGCTATGAAAAAACATATCTTGCCCATACTTTTATTTATACAGACCGCAATCGCACCGCTTGCCGCATTTGCGCTGGCAGGTGAATCCGCGGGGGTTGAACGCTACGCAATTTTTGTAGGCTCAAACAACGGCGGCAAGAAAAACCAGAAGCTTCTCTATGCGGGCACAGACGCAATTGCATTTCAAAAGACGATGGCGGAGATAGGCGGAATTCCCCGCTCAAACGGAATACTCCTGCTTGACCCGACAAAGTCCGACCTTGACGAGGCAATGCAGACGGTCTCCAGGATGATTAGCAGGAACAAGGCCAACTCAAAGCGCTCCGAATTCCTCTTCTACTATTCAGGACATTCGGACGAAAATGCCCTGCTGCTCGGAAACGCAAGCTACGGATATTCAAGCCTCAAGGCTACCATTAGCAACGTACCCAGCGACGTTCACGTTGTAATACTTGACTCATGCTATTCAGGAAACTTCATCCGCACAAAGGGTGGCCAGAAGCAAAAGCCCTTCCTCATGGACGATTCATCCGTAGTAAAGGGACATGCCTACCTTTCATCAAGCTCTTCCCAGGAATTCTCCCAGGAATCCGACGAGATAGGCTCTTCATTCTTTACCAACGCAGTCGTAACAGGACTCCGCGGTGCAGCTGACAGCTCAGGCGACAAAAAAGTCACTTTGAACGAACTCTATTCCTATGCATTCAACGAGACGCTTTCCAAAACGGAAAACAGCTCCGCAGGCCCCCAGCACCCCAACTACAACATCACGCTCGTTGGCTCAGGCGACCTTGTGCTTTCCGACATTTCAAACTCAGACAGCATAGTAACCCTTTCCCCGGGCCTTACTGGACGCATAATAATCCGTGACAAAAACGGCAAGCTTGTGTCTGAAATAAACAAGACGGAAAAAAAGCCAATCTACCTTGCGCTGGAAAACGGAGACTATTCTGCAACGCTTATAACAAAAAACGTGACCATGACGGGAAGCTTTACGCTCAAGGCTGGAAAAAACTACGAACTGTCATCAAATTCACTTTCCCCGGTGGCATCATCCTTCAACAGGACGCGCGGCGACAGCGGAGATGATGAAGCAGAGCTTGAGGGCGAAAACGGCGAAATGCATGTTCCAGTTGAATTCTCGCTCCTCAACAATGAAATTTCGAGCCCCTTCCACAAAAAAGTCGTAACCAACTTCTCTCTGGGACTTCTGCGCTCCAAGGTCTACAAGACAAACGGCGCCATGGTTGCGATTGGCGTTAACGACAGCGAATACCTTACGGGTGCCCAGGTAAGCTACATCTACAACACTGCAAAATCCGCAAAGGGTGCGCAGGTAAGCGGCATCTTCAACACTGCGGACAATGTGATCGGTGCCCAGGTTACCGGCATCTTCAACAAGGCGGGAGAAGTGCACGGAAGCCAGATAGCAGGAATTTTCAACACTGCAACAAAGCTGCACGGTTTTCAGGGAGCCGCAATTTTCAACATAGCAAAGGAAGCGGAAGGAAGCCAGGTGTCGGCAGGATGCAACTATACAGGAAATCTCAAAAAGGGCAGTGCTCAGATTGGACTTGTAAACGTTGCAAAAGAATCAGAAGGAATCCAGATTGGCCTTGTAAACTATTCCAAGAACGGTGTCTTTGAATTTGGAACATCCTTTACTTCTGACAAGAACATACGCGTAACATTAAGCTCCGGCAACAAGCACTTGTACACAACGCTTGGAGTGTCTGGAAAAGCAAAGAATTGCTTTAGCGACAAGAGCTTTTCAGAAGCAAACATGGTCACAATGGCAGGCCTCGGTTCCCGCTTTGAATTTGGCAAAATCAACCTGGACGTTGAGGGCATGGCAAACTTTGTTGCATACGAAAAGGACGATGAGGAATACGAAAAAGACAAGGCCAAAGCAGAGAACGATGAAACAGTGCTTAGCTTTGGGGCACACTTCTTCCCTTCATCAAGGATTTCGGTAGGCTTTAGCCCCATAAAGCACCTAAGGGTTTTTGGCGGAGCAATCTTCTCCTTTGAATACGAAGGAGACAGAAAGGCCTTTGACCATCTGGACAACAACCTTACGATAAATGCCGGAGATCTAAAGATTCACCCGGAGTTTGAGCTTGGCGTTAAATTCTCATTGAACTGAGTTGGTGCAGTTAGGGTTGCATACCCTAGAATAGTAATTTCTTGCCCACCAGCCTACGCCCGATTGGAGGGGCGAGTTGCTTGCAACTCGTTGCTGGCGGGTGAGCTTGTCGAACCCCAGCAATGGAGGCGTAAGCCGGAACCCCGCAAAGCGGGGCGAAATATGGCCCTGGCTGGCCACGTAGTGCCAGGCACAGTTAAATATGGCCTTTCGTCCAAAAAGAAAGCATTAAAAAGTGACACATTTTTCAGCCTCGCGTGTCTAATGAATAACGAGGTTATAAAATGAAAAAATTAGTTGCTTTGCTTATGACAATTGTTCCAGCCTTTGCTTTTGCGGCGGGACTTAGAATTTCTGTAATAGACAAAGACCTTGACTTTCCGCTTGAGGGCGCGAAACTTACCCTGGAGGCAAACCCAAGGATTACGGGCTATGCGGACGAAGACGGAAATGCAGTCCTCAATCTTCCCGACAGCGTAACATCCGGCACAATCAGGGCAAGCCTCCCCGGCTACAAGGAAGTTTCCGTAAAATTCTCGGGAACGGGAAAAGCCCTTGTAATCAACATGAGCCTTGCAGACGTAATTGAAGGAAAGGAGCTTGTGGTTAACCGCGCTGCCCCGGAAAAGACGGAGGAAAAAGTCGGCGTTGCAAAGGTGATGACAAAGGAGCAGATGCACACGACTGCAAACATAGGTCTTGTGGAAGACTGCATGGCTTCCATCCGCACGCTGCCTGGCGTTTCATACAGCGGCGCATGGGGAACGGAGCCTTCTATCCGTGGCGGTGACCCAAGGGAAGCAGCCTGCCTTCTGGACGGAATGTACACGGTTTACCCCTGGCACTGGGGCGGCGGAGTTTCAATTTTCAATCCGTCGATGGTGGATTCAATAAAGCTTTCAAACGGCGTATTTTCTTCCCGCTACGGCAGGGCAAGTGCAGGCCTTTTGGAAGCAAGCACAATAACCCCTGACTACGAAAACTTCCACTTGAACGCAGGCCTTTCAACAACATGCGCGGATGCCTTTGCACAAGTTCCCTTTGGAAAGGACCTAGGAGGAATGCTGATGGGAGCCCACATAAGCTACCTTGACCCGGTTGTATGGGGATTCAAGAAAGCGGACATTGGCGACCTTGACTATATCAAGAGGGCACCCTACATCCGGGACTTTTTTGTAAAGACAGACCTTAACCCAAGCCCGGAGCTTTCCTTTTCCATAATAGGTTTCTTTGGAAGCGACGGACTCGAAATTGACCAGACAGAGGAAGAGGATGGCCTAAAGACACGAGCCATAATGGACTACGACATCTACCAGGCACTGGGCGGAATAAGGGTAAAATACCTTGCAAGCGACAAGCTGCTTTTCCGCGGCAACCTTTCCTACAACGGCATGTTCGAGGACATGGACATGAACCTTACGGAAAGTGGCTCCATCAAGTTCAACGATGATTTTGTCAGCAAATACGGCTTTCTTCCCGGCGTTGCATCAGGTGCATCCTACGACATTCCAAACCTCAATTCCAGCATGATAGAAAAAATTGACAACCACCTTGTATCAGGAAGGGTTGAAGGTGAAATTGAGATTGACGAAAAGAACCACATCTGCGCCGGCGTGGAAGAGACATTTTCCACATCAAAGACTACGGAAAAGCAGGCCGGCTGGACAGACCTTGAAATCAACGGCAACTGGCTCTTTAGAAGGGTGAATTTTTCAAGCGAAACCAAGGGAAACTGCATTCTTGACAATGCTGCATTCCTCACATGGGAATTCGGTGGCGAAAATGACCCCGTTCAGGCAGAAGTCGGTGTCAGGGGAGAATTCATAACCCTTTGGAACAGCGACGACGACTTTAGGGTGAATTTTCTTCCTGACCTATGCCCCCGCGCAAGCGTAACCTATACCCCCTGGCGCAATCTTGGCAGCGTGGAAAAGGTTTCCTTTACGGCTGGCTCAGGCCTCTTTGTCTCCATTCCCCGCGAGGCAATGATTCTCTCCAAGGACATGGGCGTAAAGAACTTTGACATGCACCCAAACAGGGCCATCTTCTCCGTACTGGGCACGGACGTGAACCTGGAAGGCGGATGGAATTTTAAGCTTGAGTCATACTACCGCTATTACCTTTCAAGGATTTACGCCTACTCGGCAACAGATGCAAGCAGCAACTACCAGAACATTGACGTTACTGCAAAGTCGGACGGAAAGGGCCACGTGTTCGGAGTTGACACGATGATAGAAAAGAAAGTTGGAGGCGCATGGGACGGCTACCTTTCATATTCATTCATCTATTCCCGCTTCATGAACCCGGCAAACATAAAGGACGGAGTGTACGCACCAAGTTCCATGTACGGAGACCCTCTGGACGAATGGTACTATCCGCATTACCACCGCTTCCACACGGTAAACCTTGTTTCAAACTGGCACTTCGCAAAGGGCTGGACATTTACCGTAAAGGGAACCCTTGCAACAGGTGAGCCAAAGGACAAGACCGGCGACGTGGGCTGCTATGCCGCAATGATGGACGACGGAAGCGTAATCCAGCGCTACACCCGCAGCTCCTTCTACAGCGACAGCCTCAGAAACCAGATTTCCTGTCCAGTTGACCTTAGGATTGCCTACCAGTGGAAGACCAACAACGACAAGACCAACTGGGAATTCTACTTTGCCCTCCAGGATGCCTTCGTGAATCTGTACGCGCCAAAGGGCGACAGGTCATTCGACCGCTACACTGGAGAAATGAGCGACGTAAGGGAAAGCGCAGACTTTAACCTGGGAATACCGATTCCTTCGCTGGGACTAAAGGTTAGCTTCTAGACAAGGCCAGCTTCCAGCGGCATAAAATTATAGGCATAAAAAACACAAAAAAAAAGTGACACTCCGGCCAGTCCGGGGTGTTATATTTTATAGAAGCGATTAAGGGATGCTACAAAAGCAAAAGTTTTTAGAGGCACCCTTAAAACATTCAGGAGTATAAAAATGGAAAAAGGATTCAGCTTAATCGAATTGTTCAAACTTGGTGGCCCCTTCATGTGGGTTCTCCTTGCATTCTCCGTGGCGACCATCGCCATCGTAATAGAACGCTGCATTTACCTTGCCTGGCACAACTGCAAGGTGGCCCCGGTGCGCGACAAGGTGCTTGGCTACCTGCAGCAGGGTAAAAAGGCAGAGGCGGAGGAATACCTTGCCTCCTTCAACCACAAGCAGACAGTTGCATCAATTCTCCTCGCCCTCCTCCAGAATTCAAAGTACGGAGAAAGCAGGATGGAGCGTGCGGCAGAGGCAGAAGCCCAGGAAAGACTTCGCCGCATGGAAAACGGATTCAACTATCTTACGGCACTTTCTTCCCTTGCCCCGCTTACAGGCTTTTTGGGAACTGTTTCCGGCATGATTGGGGCATTCCAGTCAATCGCACAGGCAACCGACGTAAACGCCCAGCTTGTTGCAGGAGGAATCTACGAGGCCCTGATTACGACTGTATTCGGCCTGATTATCGCAATCGTCGCCCTGATTGCATACAACCTTTTGATTCAGAAGATTGACCGCTTTGCGGCAGAGGCAACAAAGGCCATCAACGACCTTGTGCCAGAGCTTATCGACATGGAAAAGGCTGAACCTGATTCGCAAATTGCAGTTGAGGCTGGCTATGATAAAAAGACTTACACGGCGTAACCTAGAGGATGCGGGAAGTTCCGGCTCTCTTAACGACCTGTCCTTCCTGCTGATAATTTTCTTTATCGTGATTGCAGGATTCAACGTAAACAAGGGCTTTCTGCTCAACCTGCCTTCCAAGGAAAAGCCCATCGTAGTGAACACCCAGGACATCTTAAAGTGTTCGCTTTCGGCAGACGGAAGCATCTATATGGACGGAAGCGAAATCAAAATGGAAGACCTGTCCACAAAAATCAGCGAAAAGCTAAGGACTTGGCCCAACCTTACCTTCCTGCTCACAATAAATTCCGAAACGCCCTACCAGAAGGTCGTTGACGTAATTTCCACGATAAGAAGCCTTAAGGTGGAGAATTTCTCCTTCAGGATGGAAGACGGGCAGTAATCCGTAGCAGCAAAAACAGTGCGGCTAATCAGAGTGAACTTTGGAGTGAACTATGGTCAAACTTAGAATGAAAAGGCGGAAGCTGTCGATAACAACTTCATCAATGTCGGACATCGGCTTCCTTCTGCTTATTTTTATAATGCTTATTTCGCTTATGAACCAGCGTTACGAAGAAAAAATAAACTATTCTGAGAGCACGGTTCTGGAGCGCACCCAGGCCGACTCAAATTTTGAAATCTGGGTACAAAAGAACGGCGTGATTTCTGCAGAAGGAGAAACGCTTGACTACGTTGGCCTTGAGCGGGCAGTCGTAGGCGCAATCGCAAAAAATCCTTCAGTGCGGATTCACGTTATTGCAGACAAGGACACACCCTATAAGCACGTGAACTCGGTCGTTTCAGTCTTGCAGTCGCTTCAGCACAGGGTTGTCAGTTTTGTTGTGAGGGAAAAATAAAATGGACGTTGACAAACTTTCAAAATATGCTCAATTCGCAAGGCCCCTTCTCTTTGGAATTGCCCTGCTTCTTCACGTTGCCGCTTTTTATGCCTTCAATTTTTCCGCAAAGGAAAAGCCAGTGGAGACGGTGGATTACCGCGAGGCAGAGGTTTTCAAGCTGGTGGACATTCAGGAATACGTTCCGCCGCCACCGCCTGTAGAAAAAAAGCAGGTCGTAAAGGTTGCAAACCAGCCAAAATCTTCGGAAAAGATTGTGGAGACAAAGGAAGAGGTCCAGGTTGAGCAAAATGCTTCCTCTTCGGAGCAGGAGGAATACCTTCCCCAGCACAAAATTTCTTCCGTGCCGATTATTCCAAGCCGCGAAGTCCTATCCCGCATAGTATACCCGCCCATGGCATTAAAGCAGGGAATTGAGGCAGTCGTCTACCTGGAGCTTTACATCGATGCAAACGGCGTCATCCGCAAGATAAAAGTCCTCAAGGATCCGGGACACGGCTTTGCACAAGCTGCTGTTGCTGCCCTTGACGGCATTACCTGTGTCCCTGCAAACGCAAACGGAAAGAACTGTGCCGTACGCTACCGCTACCCGGTAAAGTTCACGCTCAGCTAGTAGTTTTCTGCGCTTATCCTGTCTTTTGGACAGAAGCGCCCGCAAAACTCGTAGGCTGGTTTGACAGGGTATGGACTTACGGCTTTGCTTACGGCACAAACCGAGCAATGAAAACTTTGGACAAGGCACTTTTTCTTGTAACTGCCGGAAACACAATGGACCGCTTGGAAAAATTCGATCTTTTGGATAGCATGAAAAAAGTCATGATAAACGACAGGATTTTTGACCGTGCAAAAGAATCAGACTTTGTACTCTTTCCCGGCATGACAAGGGAACTTGATTCGCGAAAGTTGGACTGGGACAAAAACCTTAAAACCGCTTACGAAAAAGGAAAGGATCTTTTTAACTAAAAATATACAAAGAGGCATAAATGAATCACAAAGAACGAATGTTGGCAAACCTTCCCTACAAGCCATGGATGGATGGACTGGAAGAAGAGCGCTTCGAAAACAAAAAGAAAATTTTTAAATACAACAACCTTCCCCCAGAAGAAAAAGAAGAGAAGACTAGGCTCATAAAAGAAATACTGGGAAAGACCGGCAAGTGGATTAACATAGAAGCCCCCTTTCACTGCGACTACGGCTACAACATAGAAGTTGGAGAGTGGTTCTTTGCAAACTACAACTTTGTAGTCTTGGACGTTGGAAAAGTAAAGATGGGAGACAATGTCCAGATTGCACCAAATGTTGCCATTTACACCGCAGGCCACCCAATTCATCCTGACTCCCGCAATTCAGGCTACGAATACGGAATTGACGTAACAATCGGAAACAATGTATGGATTGGTGGAAACACCTGCATAATGCCGGGCGTTACCATAGGAGACAACGTTGTTATAGGAGCAGGAAGCGTCGTAACAAAAGACATACCCGCCAACGTGATTGCAGTTGGAAACCCCTGCCGCATCCTCCGAAAAATAACAGAAGAGGACAGAGAATATTACTACCGCGACAGAAAATTTGACGTAGACGACTACAAATAACAAGAGGAGAAAAATGGCGAACCCTTGGGAAGAAATAAAACTTGATGACTATGAAAAACACATGAGCTTGGATTCTGTAAAACAATTGCAGGCTATGAATTCCATCATGAAAGATCAGTTTGAATCATACCCCGTAACATCTGCAATGGTGCTTGGTGTTGCCGGCGGGAACGGACTCAATCATGTTAGAAAAGAAAAGTATCAGAAAGTTTACGGCGTGGACATAAACAAAGAATATTTAAAAGCCGTAGCAGAAAGATACAGAAGCTTAGGAGAAACACTTGACTGCCTGCAGGTGGACTTGATAAAGGAATACGACAGCCTTCCAAAGTCCCAACTTGTAATTGCAAATTTACTGATTGAATACATTGGCTACGAAGCATTCAAAAAAGTAGTTGCCCATGTAAAAGCAGAATATGTGTCTTGCGTAATTCAAATCAACACAGACAAAGAAAATTGGGTTTCCGACTCACCCTACCTCCACGCCTTTGACAGACTTGATAAAGTCCACTGCCAGATGGAAGAAGATGCTCTTGTAACTGCAATGAAAGAAATTGGATACGAAAAGCTAAGCCAAAACTGCCAAGCCCTGCCAAATGGAAAGGCACTTGTAAGGATAGACTTCAAAAAAATCTAAGCCTTGCCACCTAGTCCATTTGCCCAATTTTTAAGAACGCAAAAAAGCTCATCATAAGAGCCGGCAGAAAAATCAATGTCGTACTCTCGCATGGCACTTTCCACATCCCCTTCTGGCATGAACCAAACGGAGCTAAGGGATGCGTTCTTTGCGCCAAGCATGTCAGAAGAAAGCGAGTCTCCTATAACAATGCACGATTCTCTGGGTTGCTTTATACGTTCAAAAACAATGTCAAAAAATGCAGGATCAGGTTTTGCAGCCCCCATGTCTTCGCTTATAAAAAAGCCGTCCATAAACTTGTCTAGCCCGGTAGATTTTAGTCTGCCCATTGCGTTTACAGTAGCACCATTTGATACGATGTATATTTTGCAGTCTTCTATTTCCCGCTTAAGTCTTTCCACAAATTCATAAGAACCGGCAAGCAAAACTCCGTTCACAGCCATTGTCTTTATAAAATCACTATTGACCTTTAGTGCATCCAAAGTAGACACGTCGCCACCGCATTTTTCAAAAATATATTTAAAGCGGTTCATAAAAACATCCGTTCTGGAAATTTCCTTTTTTTCAAGCTTAAGCCAGAGGGATTTGTTGCATTCCTTAAAAGCAGAATAAATGCCATCCGAGAAGGGTAAGCTGTTATTCCTTAGCACAATTTCAAGTGCCTTGCGCTCTGAAGCATGAAAATCCAACAGCGTCTGGTCCAAGTCAAAAAGAAAATTACACTTCATAGGTAAAAACACTTTAACAAAGGAAAAATGAAAAGTCAACATAAAAAAATCGGCATCCGGTAAGATTAAAAAATTGTATAAAAAAACGAAAGGTGTTATAATTAGAAACATAAATAGATAAGGAAAAATGAAAACTCTTTTTACACTCGACTTAAAAAACTACGGTGAAAACTGCAAGCGTTTTAGACGCGACTCAGCAAGGGCAATAATCCACGTAGAAAAAGACAAGCTTGCACTTGTGTATGCTGTCAAACTTGGTTACTACAAATTTCCCGGTGGGGGAATCCATGAAGGAGAAGACAAGATTGCAGCCCTGTCGCGAGAGGTTCAGGAAGAAGTGGGGCTTAAAGTTATTGCGCAAAGCGTTAAAGAATACGGCGTAGCGCACCGCTTCCAAAAATCAGCAAAAGAAGCGGACACTGTTTTTGTTCAGGATTCATTCTATTACGAATGCGATGTAGAAAGGGTAAACGGAAAGCTAAAAATCCTAAAGCAGAACTTGGATGACTACGAAGACCAGGCTGGTTTTGAGCTTAGGGTTGTTTCCATAAAAGAAGCCATAGAGGCAAACCTAAAATACCGCGACAGTGACGACTTTAACATTGTAATGATTGCAAGGGACACCCTGGTTCTTGAAAGTTTAATTGGAATTCCTTCGGAGCCTTCAAGATGCATGGCGGAACTTTTGCTTAAAGAAGGTGCGGCAAAAAATCCTGGCCCATGGAAAGAACACAGCCATGCTGTAGCAGAGGCAGCGGAAAAACTTGCACTTGCCGTTAACCAAAATTGCAGAAAAGAAAAAATGAATCCCAACCTTGCGTACATATACGGTCTTTTGCACGACATTGGACGGCAGGAAGGATTCTGCTACATAGCGCATGTTTACAAAGGCTATCATTTTATGATGTCTTTTGGCTACAAAAACGTTGCACGAATTTGCCTAACCCATTCTTTCCAGAGGCAGATTATGGAGGACTGGTTTGGAACAGTTGATCTTCCTCAGGAAAAGATGAACGAAATAGAAAATCTTCTTGGAGCAATTCAGTATGATGACTACGACAGAATGATTCAGCTTTTGGATTCCATCTGTGCGGCGGACGGAACAAAAAATCTTGAACTCAGGATAGCAGACATAAAGTCGCGCTACGGTTCCTACCCCCAGGGCAAAAAAGACAAAAACTTTGAGTTAAAAGAATATTTTGAAAAATTAGCTGGAAAAAATATCTATAACGTAATATGATTTATAAAATGAACGAAGACAAAATGAGACTAAGGCCATTTATAATCTCCAAAGACTTTGACCAGATAAAGAATTGGATGATGGACGAACGGGGACACGCATTATGGTGCGCAAACCGCTTTAAGTTCCCCTTGGAAAAAGACGATTTTGAAAGCGTCCTTTTTAATATGGCAAACGAGCATTGCGAAAGCCAATTTGTAGCTACAGCTGACGACGGTGCACTTCTTGGATTTTTCTCTTATTCACTCAACCTGGACTCAAACGAGGGTATGCTAAAATTTGTAATGGTCAATCCCAGCTTCCGAGGACAGGGCTTGGGAAAGCAGATGCTAAAGCTTGCACTTGACTACGCATTCAACATTACAAAAGCAGATGCCGTTCACCTTAATGTCTTTTCAGAAAACACAAGTGCAAAAAAGTGTTACAAATCCATTGGCTTTACGGAGAGGGATACACATCCAAATGCCTTTGCCTACAAAGACGAATTCTGGGGAAGATGCAACATGATTTTTACTAAAAAACAAGGAGAATAAAAAATGGAAAATCTTACCATCAGAAAATTGGAAAAAAAAGATGCAGCTGAAATCAGCAAAATAAATGCGGAAGGTCTAGGCGGAACAGATGACCTTTCTCTTGTTCAAGAAAAGATAGACAAGCTTGACCCGGCACGAGAAGCGGCTTTTGTTGCAGAAGAGGACGGACAAGTTCTTGGAATTATTCACATTGAACGCTACGACCTTTTGTATTCAGAAACAATGGCAAACGTTTTGGGGCTTTCCGTAAAAAAAGAATTCCACAAGCGGGGAATTGGAAAGGCACTTCTCTTTGCGGCAGAAGACTGGGCAAGGGAAATGGGCATTAAAAAGATGAGACTTAACTCCGGAGCAGAACGTGTTAACGCACACAATTTTTACAGGCACCTTGGTTACGTGGAAGAAAAAGACCAGAAGCGTTTTATTAAAAAAATTTAACGGCAAAATCTGGCAAAAAAAATCGGGCAATGGTTTAAAATGAACCACGCCCGACAACAACTTGCCTATAGCCTAATAGTTTTCTGCGCTAATTTCAAAGTAGCTCTGAGGATGGGCGCATACAGGGCAAACTTCGGGAGCCTTTGTTCCCACTACGATGTGTCCACAGTTTCTGCATTCCCAAACCTTTACGGAACTCTTTTCAAAAACTTCTTTGGATTCAACATTCTTTAGAAGGGCACGGTAACGCTCCTCGTGATGCTTTTCTATTGCAGCAACTCCACGGAATTTTGCGGCAAGTTCAGCAAAGCCTTCTTTTTCAGCAGTCTTTGCAAAACCTTCATACATGTCTGTCCATTCAAAGTTTTCTCCGTCTGCAGCAGCGTTGAGGTTTGCCTTTGTGTCGCCAAGCTCGCCCAATTCCTTGAACCACATCTTTGCGTGTTCCTTTTCGTTGTCAGCGGTCTTGAGAAAAAGCGCACTAATCTGCTCGTAGCCTTCCTTCTTTGCAACGGATGCAAAATAGGTGTACTTGTTTCTTGCCTGGCTTTCACCGGCAAAAGCCGTCTGCAAATTCTTCTCTGTCTGCGTTCCCGCATATTTGTTTGCCATACATTTCTCCTAAAAAATTATTTCTATTTTACAGGCGCACTAGGCGCTCTCGTAAATCGGTTCAAAATCCTCCGCAGGATGTCCGCACAAGGGGCATGTGTAGTCTGACGGAAGCTCTGGGTTCATATACTCGTAGCCGCATATTTTGCATTTCCAGCCAATGATTTTCTTGGAAGATTCAACCTTAACCTTTGGCTTTATGCTGCTCTGGTAGTCGGCATAAGTTACGGGCTCACCGCTGCCGGCAAGCTCTGCGTCAACCACTTCCGCAACAAAGAGAGTGTGTGTTCCCAGGTCTGTCTTGGAAAGAACCTTGCAGGTAAAAACAGAACATGCGTGCTCTGCCAAATAAGGGCATCCGTTCATATCCGTTTTGTATGCAAAGTCAGCAAACTTGTCCACTTTCCTTCCGCTCTGGTAGCCAAAGCGCTTAAACAGATCAAAGCCAGCCGTCTTGTCCAAAACAGAAAGACAGAAGACACCACTTTCTTTTATAAGGTCGCAGGTGTAGTTCTGGTTCAAAACCGAAATTGCTATGCGGACGGGATCAGATGCAACCTGAATGCAGGTATTTGTAATGCAAGCGTTTATTTTCCCGGAAGCATTTGTCCCAAGCAAAAAGAGACCGTAGGAAATATTGTAAAGTGCCTTGTTGTCCATATTATCTGTCTGCCCAAAGTCCGTGAAGGTTGCAGTAGGCATAGGCCCTTACAAGTTCGTCGCCCTCGGAAAGTACAAAAGAAGCCTTTGGTTCTGCGCCCGGAGCAAGTTCCCTAAACATAAAGCCAAACTTGGTCTGAATGCCAATCCATTCAATAAAATGCTTTTCTTCCATAGGATGAATAACAGCCCCAACCGTTACCTGAACAAAGCTTCCGTTTTTAGCAACAACAGGAACATGCTTTTCTACAGCGGCATCCGTTGTGTTAGCCTTTAGCTCAACAAACGCATCTCCGCAACAGGCAGAATTTCCGGCAGCATTACCGGCAGCATTACCGGCGGCACTAGCATCACTTGAACTTGGCATCGCAAGAACTTTTCCGCAATCCTTGCATTTGTAAAATTTCATCTCCATACTTTACTCCTCTTTTGTATTTACTTCACCCCAATAGCTAAATTATAGCGCGACTTGTTATTTTTATAAATAGTAACAAGTCCAAATTCACTCTATTTTCTTTGGAAAAATTAAAATGAAAAATCGCAATCAACGAACCGCAACGCAGAGCATCGGGGTATTGCCCCTCCGCGCTAATAAAAAAAATCCCCATGCCAAAAATCCACAACAGAAGCACGGAAAATTGGCATGGGGAACCGCCCGCTTAGGCTTCTTTACCACCAAGAGAAGAAGAGCCCCGCAAGAGGAGAAAGCACAATCATTATGCAAGAGAAAGAAAATGACTCTATGCTAATAAGAGTTGCCCTCTGCTCAGAAGGGAACATGTCCTGCAAGCGTGTGTTGGTCCTTACCTGAAGCGCATCATCCGCCATAGAAGCCATAAAGCCCCCAAGCGTCATCAAAAGATAAAGCCCCGTATGCTCAAGCGCAATTCCAGACAGAATCACCGCCGTGGAAATCAAAAAGATAATCCTGTAGCGCACATTCTTTGCCAAAAGAATAACCCTTGCCCCAACAATGCCTCCAATCTGGGTGCTAAGCAAAGCCAAGCCAAGAAGCCAGTTTGGAATTCCGGCCATAGGAAGTTTTGCCTGCAAAAAGAACAAAAGCAAAATATCCAAGGCGCCCACAAAAGAATTTGTGAACATCAAAAGCAGTGCCTTCCTTGCTTCCTTTAGGAACAAAAAGCTCTGCTTAAAGCACTTGCCAATTTCCTTCCACACGTTAAAGTCTTCCGCCAAAGGAGAAAGCCTCACTTCAACAAGCCCAAAAAGAATTGCAATCTGAATAAGCGAAGCAAACACTCCCGTAGCGTATGCAATCTTGTAGCCAATCACAAGCGCAAAGCCTGCCGTCAAAGTGGAAAGCCCTTCGCACACGCGGTAGATTACAAGCTGGTTGGAAACATAACGGTCAAACTTTTCTTCCTGCCCCGCCAACTTCAACGAATCGTAAGCCAGCGCATCCCCTGAACCGGATGCAAAGTTGTAGCACAGCGCATGAAGCCCAACAGAAATGCAGACCATGGCAAAATTGTTGGAGAAAATCATAACCATGTCACCTGCAATCCGCATCAGGCAGGAAATCACAAGCGTCTTCTTCCGTCCAAAAACATCCGCCAAAACACCAGACGGAATCTCGAACAAAATGCTAACGATATGAAAAACCGTTTCCGCAAAACCAATCTGGGCTAGAGAAAATCCGCGGGCCGCAAGAATTGCAACCCAAGCTCCAGAAAGAGAAATCTGGCCAAAAACCGCAGATGAATATAATCTTCCAATTTGTTTCTTAATATTAAACATAACAAGCCGCCCCTTTACGGCAAAAATAATAAGTCGTAAAAAGAGGAAGTGGTTCTAATGCGTTGGATTTTTTTTTAGAAAAGGGAATAACAAAAGCGACAATCGTTTAATGCAAAACCACAGTTTTCTGAAAAAGGCCCACTACCCCTATTGACGGGTAGAGATATAGCATTTTTCTAACAATAAAACTGAAGTTTTCCACATAATACTTGTATTTTACTCCAACAAATAATTCTTGTCAATCTGAATTTTCTGGACGGAAGCTTTTTTATGCTCTATCATTCATTTCCACTCTAACTCGACCGCCATGCCATATCGTCACCGCCCTCGCTTGAAACTTCGTTGCGAGAACCGGGGTTCCGCCAAACTATTAAATGTAAAAAAGTAGCGCCAAGGAGGGCGCGTCATTTGTTGCCATAAAAAACAGGTGAGTTTTCGCAGAAAACTCATGGTTAAAAATTGCAAGGAGGCAATTTTTAACCAACTGCCCCTCCACGGCGGCGTAGGATTAAATAAAAGTTCTTCTTGGCAAGAGCAAAACGTTCGTTTTTAAAAGCTGGCATTCAGCTGGTTGATATGATATACTTAAAGAAGTAATTTCAATAAAAAGTAAGGTGTTAAAATGAAAAGTACAGTTTTTAAATTGATTTGGTTTGAATTTCCCTTGACAAAAGCAGTATATGCATACCTTGCATATTCAAATTCGGTCAAGGTGAACAATTCATTGTTGCCGGTAAGCCTATTATTGCTTATTATCGGATTCATCACATGCATGGTCAGCATTATCTTGTCAAAAAAAATATACAAAAAAAGTTTTTATGAAAACAAGATAGTAAAGACATTTTTTTGCAAACCCAATTCTGACGAAACGACAACCATCTTTGGCCTTTTCGCAGCGATGCTTGGCTTGGCAGAGACTGCAGCCCTGTTCGGTTTTGTTCAATATATAATTACCGGAAACCTGATTGTCGGAATCATCTTGTTTGCATTTTGCTTTATTGCCTGGCTCTTCAACTATCCTAAAGCAATAGAGAATGACGGCAAATTGGATTAAGAAGCAGGAAATGACAATGCTGGTCATTTAGTTGAATATCTGTTTGCAAAGGCTTTGGCTCACCCCGCTGGCAGCACGCAGCTGTCTTCCGCTACCCCCTCTGCGGGTCAATCTCTTTGCAAAGTCCAACAAATGCCCCAAGCAAGTTACAAAGCAACCGCCAGATAAAGCCATACATTCAATTTCTTTGCCTAAACTCCATCCAGCCAAAAGCCGTACACCAGCACATGCCAAAGAAGATTAAGAGTATAAACAGGGTCAAAAACAAGCCAGGCGGCGTTATGGCACCAATAAGCAATTCCTTAAGGTCATCCTTCATACCTTCCCACTCCTTTTTATGCTTATTATTGCGGTCTTCTGGAACATAACGTTTTTTCTTTCCGTTTTCCAAAAGAAGGTAAATGTCTGCCGCCATATCCTTCAAGGAAGTTACATATTTAATAAAGAGGATTATAGATATTGGAACTGACAGGCAAAACCAAAATGCCGAGGCCTGAAAATTAAGATTCCTAAAGTTGAACTTATTCAAAAAGAGGGCTATTATTACTGTCAGAAAAACAAAAGCTATGCATGCAAAACTTGCCAGCACAATTTTTCTTACAAAATTAAATTTAAACTCGCACCAAGCCCTGCCCCTTTTGGGTATGTCAACATAGCCAACCGGTTTAACAAACTTACGCACAAGGGGCTTTATGTCCTGCACAAGACGCTTTCCCTTTCTCCTGAAGGGGCCGCCTTTGGAAACAAAATACCGCGAATCCCTCTCAATCTTTAGCTCCCTTTTTCCATATTCATTGTGATAATGTACAAGGGTAATCAGGAAGAATAGACCCGACAGCATAATTGCCAGCCCGGATCCTGTTACAATGTCCTTAAAAATCAGCGAAAGTGCTACAAAGGCAAGCAGGCCAATTAAAAGCGTTGCAACAATTGCCTTTAACCACCAGGGCATAAGATGGAAGAACCTTTGCTTAATTTCGCGCACGCTAACCTTCCCCGTCTGTCCGTTTACCGCAAGGCAGACATCCCCAGACGAAATATAATAGACAGGAAGCAAAACCGGCATCCGTAAAAGCTCACTTGTATCTTTGCATCCTGCGCTGGCAAGTCTAGTCTTCATGGTTTTACGGGCAAAAGAATCATAATAAGAAGAAACCTCCGACTTGATTTTCCAAACAAGGCCTTCTTTATTAAGGTCTGCAATCTTGACCCTATGCCCTGCAATGTAGCCAAAATCAAATTCGGTAAGGCTAGAAACGTCAAAGGGTTCCATTGCATCCAACAGAAGGTTGTCCAGCCGGTCAGAGGCATTTATAAATTCATCGTTCACAAAGCCGCTCATGTGGTAGACATGATTATCCTCTTCCTTGGACATAAAGCAGTCCACAGGCCCCCGGACCAATTCATAAGGCAAATAGTAGCCCTTTAACTTTTCAACCACTTCTGGAGTAAGAGCCTTTGCCTCCGCCTTCCACCAGTTTGCCTTTTTCCAAGCGACAAGCCTCTCCTTTGCTTCGTCTTCAGTAAGCTCAAAGGGAATGACAAGTTCAGGCATATTGCCCGTCTTAAGATATTCCTTTCTTACAAGTGCCCTACCGCAGAATTCACACTTAGAAAGAGCCTCTCCCTTTTCAAATACAATCTCTGCCCCACAACCGGTACACTCGGCATGTTCAAGGTCGTAGGAAGAAACACTTTCCTGTAGTTTTTCCTGATGAAGTTTTCGGAATCCCCTCTTCTGTTCTATAGCTTCTCTTATGGTAACAGAACCATCGCAATAAGAACAGCGGTAAAGCCTCTTGATAATATCGTATGCTGCTGGTGCGCCACAAGACGGGCAGTGAATGTCCGCCATTTTGTTTGAGGTAATCATATTTTTATTTTTGCAGAAAATAAAATCTTTGTCTAGCAGAGAAATATTAAAGCACATCTTTAATGACAAGCCTGAATATTTTTGATATACTGCATTTACAAGACACAAATTAAAAGCCGGCTGTTGCTGCAAAGAACGGACAGCCGCTGTGGTTTATGCTTTGAACCTTCATGCTTGCGTGGAGGCACTAGAAACATGAGCCGCATCACCAATTTTTTTAACCTTTCAAAAATCAGACAACTCGTTATGGCTCCCATGCCTTGCGTGCCGATTAAAAAAAATCAAAGGACGTGAGGTGTAACATGAGGCCTACAAAAAGCAAGGAAAAGTTACGCTACCACAAGAAGCTCCTGTGCGCAGAAAAACAAAAGTGGCAGCTTGAAAAGGAATGCCGGGAATCAAAGGAGTATGTCCCAATCCCCAAAACTCTTGTTGGCTACAAGGTAAAGCTCGTGCCCATCGAATCCCTTAACAATCTTGACGATGGTCTTGCCGAAGCCGTAGAAGCCGCAAGTTCATGGTTCACCTTTTCCGAAAAGCCCTTCAGGTTCTGCAACCTAAAGAGTTACAAATGCGAGTTCAACAACCGTATACTCCCCTGGGACTTTTCTGCCGAAGAAAAAATGAAGGACTTGTATTTTAAGGACAAGCTCTATAAAAAGGGGCAGCTAAAACTTCTTGACATCTCAGAAGAAAGTTTCCAGAAGCTGAGCATGGCTGCAAAAAAGTATTTTGGTCAAGGCTGTGACAGGTACGATGTAAGGGGCAATGCAGTTTACATTTACCCCCCTGCAATTCCGCGAACATACTTACGCGAGCATGAAGAAAAACTTTTTTGGAACTGGCTTTCCATTCCAAACTCGGAGGCCCAATCTGAAGCAAAAAAGATTTCCAACTGGCTGGACCGCAAAAAGGAATGTCAGCTTTGGCATTACCAAGGTTACCGCACAAGCTGGCATTTGCGCTGGGAGAAGAAGAAGCCCAACAAGCAGTTGAGGGCGCAGCTAAAAGAAGAACTTTTACACTTGCGCAAAGAATTTGAAGCGGGCGTTACGGGCGGCGATTGAGCCCGTTGAGAGGGGGACGGCGCAACGAAGTGCGGCGTGGGGGAGAGACTTCTCCCCTCATGAAGAAAATTTTTGGAGGAAACATGAAAAATAATTTTAAATGGCACAAAGAACAGATTAGCGGAAAATGGTTCAGCGTATGCGACCATGAACATGTTCCAATGATTGAACATACGAAGGACGGAAAGTACAAGCTTAGGAATGCAAACGGAAAAGCGGTGCTGCACGAAAATTACGAGGATGCGGTAAAGCTTGCCCTTGAAGTGTGGGAAAAATTCAAAAAGCTAAACCGTGGCTGGGAAGGATAAAAATATTTTAAAAGCCTGCCAGTAAAGCCTGACTAGTTTTTTTTTCTACATTTGCCTATAATAAAACATATTTTACAAAAAGAGGATTGATATGAAAAAATCGGCACTGGTTTTTGCGGCACTTTCCATGCTTGCATTTTTGTCCTGCTCACAAAAAGACGTTAACAAGATGCGGTCTATTGCGGTTAGCGGCACAGGAAAAGTTATTGTTACCCCGGACAAGGCAACGGTAAAGCTTGCTGTCATAACGCGAAAGAGCGACATAAAAGAGGCTCAGGAAGAAAATGCAAAGGCCATGAAAAAAATTCAGGATGCGCTTTTGGCAAAAGGTGTTACAGCGGAAAACCTTCAGACCTATGACTATGAAATTTCGCAGGAGTCGCATTGGAAGAATGAAGAAAAGGTTTACGGACTTTACTGTGTTACAAACCGCATAAAGGTTACGGTACAGGATATAGAAAAAGCCGGAGACATTATTGACCTTGGCATAAGAAACGGTGCAACCGGCGTAGACGGAATTTCTTTTAGCTATGAAGATGAGGTAAAGGCAATAAAAAGGGCCAGGACTCTTGCCATAGAAAATGCAAGGGCTATTGCAGAGGAATCCGTTTCTGTTGCAGGCACAAAACTTGGAAAAGTTCTTACAATGAAGGAAGACACGAACAATGGTTACGGAAGTAGATTTTCTGCTTCAAATTCCATTACGCAGACATGGGGGCCAGACACTCCTTATGATGATGCAGCAGGAGCTTCCACACCCATTTCTTCCGGCAAGAAAGAAATCAGCATAGTGATGGATATTACCTACGAGCTAAAATAAAAAAGGAACGCTAGAAAATGGCATCTAAAAGTGGCACTTGCAACAAAGAAGACAAAATTGTAAAGACTGCACTTTTTTCCTACGCAGAAAGCAAAGAATATTTTGCCTACATTTGCAGGGCAGACTTTATGCCCGGAAGCGGTGACTTTGAAGATGAAGATTCAATTGCAAACGACAAAGAATGCAGCTGTTTTGAAATACGCTTAGAAAACATTCCTGGTGCAAAGGACTGCTTGGCCTCCGCTGGTTTTGCAGAAAGCCTGGAGCAAGCAGTCCGCAAGGTAGAAAGACTGGACGGTTTTGTAAAATGGCTTTAGTTTTTTATCAGAACAATTTTATCCAAAGCCCTTTTACTTGGCAAACAAATTCTGAATCTTGTCTATAAACAAAATAAGAAAAACAATGCCAAGCACAAAGCTAAACACAATTCCTATTCCAAGAAGAAAAACCTTTATAAAAACTTCGCCATCAAGTTCCTGAATTTTAGAAAGAGCATTGTCTGTACCACAAACCCTTACAACATTATTTCCGCCAAGAACATTCAAGTCCACGCTCCCCTTTCCAATGCGGGCAGCAAAAGTTACTTTTTCACCGCCCTTCATATAGGCATAGGCATAGCGGACAGCCGGCTTGCTTAGCCTTTGCTTTACATGCTCAAGGTCCACATTCAAACCGTCGGGATAATATCTTGCCATAGAAATTTTTGAAGCCTTGTCAAACTTTACGTCATCTTTTTTTAGATTGGAATATGCGGCAATTGGAAATTCCAGCCTTACATTTTCCGGAATCTCAAAAGCCACTCCCTTGTTAAAGCGGAACTTACCGCGCAGCTCTGCAAAGTCTTCGCGCTTCCAGTACCAGCTTTCCTTGCGCAAGCTATGGGGGCGGGTGTAAGTTTCCTTTTGAATTTTTATGCAAAGGTATTCACCCTTAAGTACATCAAGGGCAGAATCATTTACGGTTTCGCCATCGTAAAAGGCAAAGTCCTTAACAAGGTAGACTTTTGGTTCGCCCTGCAAAGCGCCAGCAATTTCTTCGTCGGTTGTCAAAACAGGAAGGTCTGCCGTTAATTTTTTGAATGCGTTTCTTGCAGACAAAACGCCCCTTATCTTTCCAACAAAAAAGAAAATTCCCCATGCAAAAAGAAGAGTTAATAGTCCAAAACAGACGGTCGATAAAACTTTCATGTTTTAATTATAGCACAAAAATAAAAATAGGCAATCCTTGCAGAATAAGGACGGCATGCCAACTTTTACATTCATCAAAATGCTGCAATCGGGAATTCATGCCGCTGCATTCCCCGCTTTCCAGGGCTACGCTAACGCTCCGGCCCTTCGGTCTTGCCTGCGGCAACCCTTTCAATCGGGCGTAGGCTTATTTAAACTATCCCTCATATTCAGTAACATCGTTTTTGCAAGAGGAAAGTTCTTTTTCTAGATAGTTGCAAAAGCGGTCTGAATTTTCATCAAGAGACGCAAACTTTACCAAGTCGCTTTTCCCATTTGGCAGGCATATGGTCAAAAAATAATTGGATGCACTTTCCAAAAAACGCGTCTTTCTCTCAAAAGACTTTATCTGTCCTACGTTTGCCATTTTTCTTAGGAATCCTTTTTTATAGTAAAAGCAGCGTCTTTGCTCTTCCACAATTATTGTGTGGTTAATAAGGCAGACCAGATAAACCAAAGAAACAATTGCTATTGCAAAAAGAAGAAAAAGCCCAAGAACCTTATCTGCAAAAGTACAGTTTCTAAGATCCAAAAAGTAAAAAACAGAAAAAGAAAGCAAAAGGCCAAGTATAACCATAAGAAAAATATACTCACCTTTATTTCTATACACCTTGTATGTCTGCCTTATCCCGGAATCTGCATTCGACCAAGCACAGCCTTGTGCAAAGGAATAAAAATAGTCTTTATTTACCATGGTAGGATCAATATGAATTTTTTCTTTTCCCAAAACAAGTATAACAGCACCAGCATTATCTATCCGTACAGAAATTATGTCACTCCTCAAAAAGAACTTTGTTCCCCTAAAAAGCCTGGTAACAGAAAGCTGCTGACCTTCAACTTTAATGCAAAAACCAATGTCAAACATAAGCCCCACAAAGCCAAAGATGCAAAAGGCCACAAAAAAGACACTTGCAATTTTTACATCATACAAATACGAAAAAACAAAAAAGCCTGCAAATATCAATTCATACACCACAAGAAGAGGAATTATCCACTTTGGCGCATGAACAGAAAAATTTTCTCTGCTAATATATTCACTCTTCTGCTTTTTTAGTTCGGCTTCCCCTTCTTTGCGGGAAAAAAGATTTAAAATAGAAGTAATTATTTGTCTAATAAGAATTCCCATACTCTCTCCTTAGCCCAAGGCCTACCTGCTGGAATTGCCAATGCACTTGCGCCATTCCTTTGCTTTGTCCAATATCCCATTTATAAAAGTGCATTTCATTTCCGTATATTTTATTCTGTCTTTGGGGTACTGCTTAGCCAATGATTCTTTTAGTTCGGAATAAGCCCTTGCGTCTTCTTTGTGGCTGTTAAGATAATCCCTCATGTTCAAGTAATTATTCCAGCGCTCAGAATTGTAAAGCACAACATGCACATGAACCGTCCTGTAGTCTTCCCCGCCGCAAACATACAGGTATTGGTCATCGTAATCCTGCCCCCTAAAAATAAAGCCGCCTGCTTCCAATTTTTTGTTCATGCTAAGGATGGGGTTAAAATCCAAGGTGGCCACAGCAAGGTCTATTATTGGCTTTGCACAAATATTTTTGATCGCCGTGCTGCCAACGTGCTGAATGTCAACTGCATGGTCAGAAAGAATTTCTTTTAGGTCATTTATTGTTTTTTTGGCAAAGGCTTCCCATTCCGGATTATGCTCTTCAACAGAAACCTCTCCCCTCTTAAGGCCAAGCTGCATTTTGTCTCCTTTTGCATATTGAATTGCTGTGAAAGTAAGAGCGGCAACACCGTATTAACTTATTCAAAAAAAATTGTCTGGTCAAGACCTCCAATGGTAGTGTACAAAAATTACTTTATTTGCATCTTTTCTAGTAAAACAAAGATTGTCTGTTGTATTGCCCAATATTTTTTTGATATAGTATAAACAAGGAATCAAATGAAAAAAGGAGTAAATGAAAAAAATGGAAATGTTAAATCTTATAATGAGCAGAAGAAGCTACCGCGGAAAATACAAGGAACAAAAAGTTCCCAAAAGTGATTTGGTAAAAATAATGCAAGCAGGACTTGCCGCTCCATCAGGATGCAACAAACAGACAACAAGTTTAATCGCGGTAGATGAGCCGGACCTGCTAAAAAAATTAAAGGAAGTTATTGTTCCTTCCGTTGCAGAAACGGCACCTGCAATGATTTGTGTCCTAACAAAGCGCATACCCGCATACAGGGACCGCTGTTTTGCAACCCAGGACTATTCAGCCGCAATAGAAAACATGCTGCTTGCAATTGTGGAACTTGGTTACCAAAGCTGCTGGTACGAAGGCCACATAACAGATGAAGATAAAATCGGAAGAAAGATGGCAGACATTCTTGGCGTACCAGAAGATTACGAGCTTGTCTGCTTTCTACCAGTTGGCATTGCAGAAGGAGAAGCAAACGCACCAAAGAAAAAATCTTTTGAGGAGCGTGCCTGGTTCAACGGATTCGGAAAAGCATCTTCTTAAAAAAGCGCACCTTGGTAATTTTAGCTTAGACTTTTTTTTGTGCCTTCCTAAAGTCCCTAGGCGACTGGTTAAAATATTTTTTAAAAGTTTCAGCCATATAGCTTGCTCCAGAAAAACCTGTCACTTCTGCAATCTCAGACATTGACATGTCACTGGACTGGAGCAAGTCTGAAACCTTTCGGCAACGGTAGTACATCAAATATTCAACCGGAGATTTTTCCGTAAGCTTATTGAATATTTGGTTGCAAAGGCTTTGACTAACCCCACCTGCCTTTGCAATGCTGCCTAAAGTAATGCGGTCCATGTAGTGCTCGTCAATATAAAGCATCATCGACTTTAGTTTTGCATTGTGGCCAGAACCTTCGTCTATCCTGTGAATGTGAAGGCGGTAAGCGTCGGTAAAGCGGCGCATTATAATATCCCAGACTTCAAAGAAATATTTTGTTATCAAGAACTCGCTTCCATTCGTTTCCCTTTCCATGTCAAGAAGGGCCTGGTAAATCAAAGGACCGTCAAAATCTTCCGCCTTAAAATGAACGAAGGAAACGCTCTTGTCTGTGATTATAGGCTTTACCGCTTTTTGTTCAACTGCAAAAGAAGAGCAGATAATACTAGGGTGAAGGATGGCAATTATATAGCGGGCAACACGGTTTGTAGTGGAAAGGGAATAATGTATGCTTCCAGAGTTTACAAAGATAGTGTCGCCTTTTTTTAGCTTTACACAAGTTCCTTCCACCATGTAGGCCATCTCACCGCTTTTAACGGCAACAATCTCCACGTCCTCGTGATAGTGGGGAATCCGCTCCCAACTACAGCCTGAAACAAGATATCCGTCAAAAATATAAGAAGGAAAAGAAGGGTCATCGTACTTTACAATTTCCGATCCGTCTTTTCGCTTTGCAATAATTCCCTTTTTTTTACTGGCCATCGCATACCCCAATTTAATAACAATATTACTTTTAGCATAAAAAATTGTTATCAAATAATGTAAATTTTACAGTTTTCTTACATTATTTTATTAAGTATAATACCATTGTCAAGAAAAGATCAATGATTTTTTTTGTTAAAAGTTAATGCAGGAGGCTAAAGATGGAAGTTAAAAAGACGGATGCAAGAGACATAGGAGTCTTGACGCAATGGAAATGGGGCACTTTCTCTATAAAAGCCTCGGCTTCAATGAAAATACGGCAAGCATGACAATCAATTTATAACAGGAGCGCAAAATGGAATTTATTGCAGAAAAAGACATTAAGGACTTGGCAAACCCGGGAGTTGTCTCCCGCCAGCTTTTGAATCCTGAAAATTCAACAAGCAAAAGAGTTACCATTACGGAAGTTCACCTTGTTCCTGGAGCAAGCCAACCCCGCCACACCCATGACGCATCGGAACAAATATGGTATGCTTTAAAAGGAAGCGGAAAGCTGCTTCTGGCAGACGATAAAGAAAAGGAATTTAAGGCAGGAGACGTAGCGCGTTTTGCAGACAAAGATGTTCACGGACTTTTAAACGATGGTGACGGAGAGTTTATTTATGTCTCAGTAACAGCACCGCCAATTAATTTTGGCTACGCTTACAAGGAAAAACGGTAACAAGGAGTTTTTATGAATTTTCCTGATTTTATGTTCAGCGCAAAAAACAAGATTCCAGCTTCACAGCAAAACACTGCTGACATAGAAGGTTATTACTACACCGCAAAAGACGGAAGCCAGATGGCATTCTGGACATACAAAGCCGACCGTGTTTCAAAAGAACACAAGCACGACTACGATGAATGGATGCTTTGCGTGGAAGGAGAATACATTGTTACCATAGACGGAGTTGAACACAAACTTCTTGCGGGTGATGAGCTTTTTATTCCAAAAGGCAGTTTGCAGGGCGGAAGTGTAAAAGCAGGAACCCGATCAATCCATGCTTTTGGCGGTCAAAGAGTCTCCCCATTCGAGACTGTAGCTTATACCAAAGACATCAAGGAAGAAGTCTTGGCATTCCTAACACAGGCCTTTGCGGAATCAGGAAAAACTTTTGAAATAGAAGGGCGGCATAAGATCTATAAGGACATAGAAAAGAATTTTGAACGCTTCCTATGCCTTAAAGACGGAAGTAAAGTAATAGGCACGGTTGCACTAAAAAAACTTAACGATAGTGACTGCGAGCTAAAAACCATGTACCTCCTAAAAGAATATCAGGGCAAAAAACTTGGCTACGGTCTTGCAAAAACTGCAATTGAATTTGCAAGCAAAAAGGGATATTCAAGAATCTACCTTGATTCAATGAAGCAGCATGAAAAAGCACTTAAGCTGTATAGTTCGCTTGGTTTTAAGGAAACAGGCCGTTACAACGACAATGACAAAGCGGAAGTCTTTATGGTAAAGGAACTAAAAATGGAGAATTGAACTTATGAAAAAAATGCTTGTTACCGGAGGAACTGTTTTTGTAAGCAAGTACCTTGCAGAATACTTTGCAAAAAAAGATTTTGAAGTCTTTGTCTTGAACAGGAACACCCGCCCCCAACCCGAAAAGGCAAAGCTAATTCAGGCAGACAGGAACAGCATTGGCTCTGCACTCAAGGGACATACCTTCGACATCGTAATTGATACAGGCTATGCAGAAAAAGATGTTAAGAATTTGCTCAGCGCCTTTGACAGTCCAAAGCTTTGCGGAAGGGAAAAATACATATTCATAAGTTCCAGCGCAGTCTATCCAGAAAGTCTCCCCCAGCCCTTCAAGGAAAGTGACAAAACCGGATGGAACAAAATCTGGGGCGACTATGGAACAAACAAAATTCAGGCAGAAGAATATTTGCTTTCACAAAAAAAAGATTCATACATAATACGCCCGCCATATCTCTACGGACCAATGAACAATGTCTACAGGGAAGCCTTTGTCTTTGAATGTGCCCAAAAGTCCCGCACCTTTTACATGCCAAAAGACGGTTCCCTAAAGCTGCAATTCTTTTATATAGAAGACTTGTGCAAAATCATAGAAATTATAATAGAAAAGAATGTTCAAAATCACATTATAAATGTTGGAAACGAAGAATGTATCTCCGCACTTGACTGGGTAAAGGCATGCTACAAGATTGCAGACTCTCCCTTGAGCATTAAAAATGTAGTGGGCAACATTGAGCAAAGAAACTACTTTCCTTTCTACGACTATGAATACAAACTTGACGTTAGCATTCAAAAAGAACTTCTTCCAAAGACAAGAAGCCTAGAAGAAGGCTTGGCAAAGTCCTACGAATGGTACAAGAAAAACCAAGGTGCAGTGTCCAAAAAGAATTTCATAGAGTATATAGACAAAGAAATTGCAAAGTAAGAGGGGAATAAAATGCTTTCGCTTGCATTGGCACAGATACGGAACAGGGAAAACATAAGAGAAAATTTTCTGAACCACATTCAATTTGTAAAAGAAGCGGCATCATACGGTTGCAACTTTATTCTTTTTCCTGAATTGTCGCTAAGTGGTTACATGCAGGAAGAAGTAAAAGAAAAAATGCAGCTCATAAAAAAAGAGGACATATCCATTTTTAATAGGCTTGCAGAAGAAAATAAAATCAGCATATCAATTGGACTTCCGCTAGAAAAAGAGGACGGAATATTTATCTGCCAAAAAATCTTCTGCAAAGACGGAAGCATAAAGTGCTACTGCAAAAGATTCCTTCATCCCGGAGAGGAAAAGTATTACAAAAGCTCAGATGATTCAGACTGGACAATTACAGAAAATTCAATCCGAATCGCAAACGCAATTTGCTACGACATAGAAAACGAAAGCCACATAGACTCTGCAATAAAAAAATTCGGTCTAGACATATATGCGGCAAGCATCTGCTACTCCAAGGAAGGAATTTCCAAAGGCATAAAAACTCTTTCAAAAACCGCACAAGAAAAGCAGGTGAACGTAGCAATGGCAAACTACGTTGGCAAGTGTTGGAAGATGGACTGCGGAGGAAGTAGCGGCATCTGGGATTCCCAAGGAAATATTGTTATTGCAGCGGACGGCAAAACAGAATGCATGGTCTTGGCAGAATTTGACACTTCGGGCTGGAAGAATTTTAAAATAAAAAGGAGACAAATATGAACATAGGAATCATAGGTTACGGCAGCATGGGAAAGATGCTTGCGCAAAAGATTGCAGCCTCTGGATATTCAGAAATCCAAAATGTTTTTGTGGCAAACAGGAGCAAAGAAAAGCTAATATCTATTCCGAATGAACTTTGCACCTGCAAGAGCAATGCAGAGCTTGCAGAAAAATCCGACATAATCTTTGTCTGCGTCCGCCCGTCAGATATAAAGCCGGTCATTAAAGAAATAAAAGATTCTGTAAAAAAGGATGCCCTTTTGGTATCATTGAATGGAAGCGTCACTTTTGAAATGCTTGAAAAATTGATTCAGCATAAAATTGCAAAAGTCATTCCCAGCGTAACGGCAGAAATAAACCGTTCACAAACCCTTGTCTCCTACAACAATTTTGTTATTGACAAAGACAAAACAAATCTTGAAAAAATTCTTTCCTGCATGGGCAATGTGGTTGTTCTTCCAGAAAATGAAATAGGAATGGGCTCAGAACTGGTCAGCTGCATGCCTGGTTTTATAGCATCAATGTTCGACGTTGTTTGCAAGTCAGCAAAGAAACACACGTCTTTGCAGGATGAGCAGATTATAAAAATGGTTTTGAACACGGTAAGCGCAACAGGAGATTTGATGATTCAAAAAGGACTTTCCTTTGAAGAAGTTGTAGCAAGGGTGGCAACAAAGGGTGGCATAACGGAAGAAGGGTCAAAAATTATCTACGAGCAGTTCCCCTCAACAGCGGATGCAATGTTCCAAAAAACACTGGACAAGAGAAAGCAAACGGCACAAAATGCGGCAAAAGCTTTTAGCGCAGGAGAGTAAAAAACATGGACTACGAAATTGCAAATCAGATTAGCGCAGAAGAATACAACGAAATGAGAAAAATCGTTGGCTGGCAGGCATTATCCAACGAACAGGCAGCAGACGGTCTAAAGCACACAAGCCATTTATGCTGTTTTAGAAAAGATGGAAAGACTATCGCATTCTGCCGCGTGCTATGGGATCACCTGTATGTTGCTTTTATTGCGGATGTAATCGTCCGTCCGGAATTTCAGGGCAAGGGTCTTGGACGGGAACTGATGAACAACGCAATGGAATTTATCAGAAGCCAGCTAAGGCCAGGGTATAAAATCATGGTCAACCTTATGGCCGCAAAGGGAAAAGAAGACTTTTACAAAAAGTTCGGATTCATTTCGCGTCCAAACGAAAGTTTCGGTTGCGGAATGTGCCAGTGGATAGGAGAAAACAAATGAAGCACGGAATAATTGACTACGAAACAATCGGCCAAGGAATTCCAGTCCTTATAATCCACGGATGGGGAATAAGCAAAATCACAATGAAAGGTGCCTTCGAAACCATATTTGAAAAGCTTTGCGGCTACAAAAGGTATTACATCGATTTGCCCGGAATGGGACAATCCGATCGCGGAGACGTAAAAAATTCCGATGATATTCTTGCCTTGCTTTATGATTTTGCAGTCAATGTCATCAAAGAAAAATTCATAATCGTTGGGCAGTCTTACGGTGGGCTCCTTGTGCGTGGATTTGTAAACAAGTATCAGAACTTGCTTTTAAAAATAATTCTTTTGGTTCCCTGCGTTATTCCAGGCGTAAAGAAGGGGCGGGTTGAACCTTTGGTTACCGTGGAAAAAGATGAAGGGCTTTTGTCGTCGCTAACAAAAAGTGAATACGATAGCTTCACCATGATGAACGTAATGCTTACCCGAGAAGTGTGGGAACGATATAAAAAATTCCTTATGCCAGCTCTTGCAAGCGCCGACTGGGACTTTTTGAATCATAGGCTTGAAGGAAAATTTTCATTTGATCCAGACAAAATGAATTCCCCATGCGAACTTCCCTGCCTAATAATTACCGGCAAGCAGGATTCTGTGGTGGGTTACAAAGATCAGTTTGACCTTATGAAAATTTACACAAACTCCACTTACTGCGCAGTCAACAATGCTGGGCACAACATTCAGATTGAACAGCCTAAAATTTTTGAAGACTTGGTAACTGCCTGGCTAAAATAAAGTGCATGGTGATAACATAAAAAATATTGAGTCTCTTCAGAATTCACCGCCACAAGCAAGTCATTCGGCATTGAAACGCCAACTTGAAAAAGTTTTAGCAAAGCCTTAAACTCATGCTACGAAGGAAAAACTTTATGGAACAGTTTATAAATCTTGACGAAAGCTATTTTTTTGAAGCAGCAGAATTATACAAAGACTCATTTGCAGGCGGGCCATGGAATGATGACTGGAGCAACAAAGAACAACTTCACCAATACATACGAGAAGTTTCCGGTGCCTACAATGCGCTAAACTACGGCCTTTTGGTAGACGGAAAACTGGTTGCCATTTCTCTGGGAGGAATCCGCCACTGGTGGGAAGGTGCAAATTATAACATAGATGAATTCTGCGTTTCAAAAAGCATGCAGGGAAAAGGCATTGGATCCAGGTTCATGTCCATGATAGAAAAAGACCTTCAGACAAAGGGCATCCCCGGAATCTTTCTCCAGACAGACATAGACAAACCATCATTCCGCTTTTATACAAAGAACGGATTTACAAATTTGGAAAAACATGTGAGCCTCTTCAAAATTGCAGAACTTCACATAAAAACAGAAAGGCTTGAACTTGTTCCCCGAGGGCTGCGATTTTTTAAGACCACTCACGAATACGCAAGCGACAGGGAAAACATGCGCTTTATGATAAACCTTCCTAATGATTCAGAGGAAGCAACAAAAGAATTTCTTGAGGGTGCAGAAAATGAATGGAAAAAAGAAAACCCCAGCTTCTTTGAATTTGCAATTCTTTGCAACAATGAACACATCGGCGGAATAAGCATCTATCTTGATGAATCCAAAACTTGCGGCGAACTTGGCTGGTGCCTTAGCAAAAAGTTCCAGGGAAAAGCCTATGCATTTGAAGCCGCAAAGGCTCTTGTGCAATGGGCGCAAAAAGAACTTTCCCTTAATCATTTTATTGCCCACTGCGACAGCGAGAACACAGCTTCATGGAAGACAATGGAAAAGCTGGGCATGCAGAGAATTTCCTGCACAGGCGGAAGGTTCAACAAGATAGCGCCAAAAGAAGAACGGAAAGAGTTTTTGTACGAAATGAAAATATAACCGCAAAAGAACAGGGGTAAAAATGGAAAGAACAAACATCACTTACAAGACACTAACCGCCACTGACTATGACGAACTCTTTTCCCTTTGGAATCAAGTTGAACAAACAAAGCGTGCTTTGAATCCTGTTGACGACACCCTCGAAGGAATTACGCGCTACATAAAGAGAAACCCCACAACCTGTTTTGCCGCAATCAAGGACAAAAAAATTGTAGGTGCAATCTTAACCGGACACGATGGAAGGCGGGCAATCATACACCACCTTTGCGTACATCCAAATTTTCAGCGGTTGGGAATTGCACGCACCCTTGTTGAAATGGCAGAAGCCGCATTAAAAAATGAGGGAATACAAAAGATATTTGGGCTTGTATTCAAAGACAACGAAACTGCAAACTCTTTCTGGGAACGGATGGGCTACAGCCTACGCACAAACTTAAACTACCGCAACAAAAGCCTAAACGACGCAATCCCAACAGGTGAATAAAATGACGATAGAAACACAAAGACTAATATTAAGAAATTACACGCTGGATGATTTTGACGCCCTCTACGAAATAATGTCGGACGCAGAAACAATGCAGCACTACCCCGCTCCATTTGACCAGGCACGAACACGCGGTTGGATTGAATGGAATTTAGACAACTACAAAAAATACGGTTGGGGACTTTGGGCAGTAATCCTAAAAGAAAGTGGAGAATTTATAGGCGACTGTGGAATCACCCTGCAAAATATAGACGGCGAAGAGCTTCCAGAAATCGGCTACCACATTAACAAAAAATACAGGAGGCAGGGCTTTGCAAAGGAAGCTGCCCGAGCAGTCAGGGACTGGGTATTCGAAAACACAAAATACGATGCAATTTATTCCTACATGAAATACACAAACATCGGTTCATACTCAACTGCAATTGCAAACGGAATGAAAAAAGTAAAGGAATGAATCTTTCGCTTTAAAAGGAGGCAGAATTGAAAACAGCATTTATTTTAAAAGACTATTTTTCTTATGAAGACAAAGAAAGCATTCAGGCTCAGTTGCAGATTCTTTCAAAAGAATGGCGCGCAATCTCTTTTTTGCTTTCACTTTTAAAAGATGGCTCTTTCCACCAGAAGCTTGGGAAAGGCAGCTTATATCTTCTGCTTGACGAAGAGAAACTTACCGATGGCAAACCAAGTCTTGCATCCTTTCTGACTTTTTGCGATAGAGATGAAATTGAAAGCAATCTCAAACCATGGATTGGATTTGTGTTCACAGCTCCAGCCTATCGTGGCCATCATCTTGCAGGACAAATTATCGAACACTGCATGAATAATGCCGCTCCCCTCTACCCGGAATCAGAATACGTTTATGTTTCATCAGACGAAAAAGGCCTTTACGAAAAATACGGTTTTGAATTCGTTGGAAAAATGAAAAGTATCTGGGGAGAAGACTCTGGAATTTTCAGAAGAAAAATAGAAAAGGAAGCAAACAAAATCACTTACAAGACGCTTAGCCCCTTAGACTATGACGAGCTTTGGGCCCTCTGGAATCAGGTTGAGCAGACAAAGCGAGCCTTGAATCCTGTGGACGACACTCGCGAAGGAATCACACGCTACATGAAGCGCAATCCCACTACATGCTTTGCGGCAACAAGCGAAAGAAAAATCATCGGCGCAATTCTTACAGGCCATGACGGAAGACGGGCAATTATTCATCATCTTTGCGTCCATCCTGATTTTCAGCGCATGGGAATTGCCCGCTCTCTTGTCACCAAGGCAGAGGAAGCCCTCAAAAAAGAAGGAATCACAAAAGTATTCGGACTTGTCTTTAAGGACAACGACAAGGCAAATTCATTCTGGGAAAAGATGGGCTATTCGCTTAGAACAAATCTTAATTACCGCAACAAAAGCTTGGACGCAAATGTTCCAACGGGAGAATAAAAATGGAAGAATTCATAAAACTTGATTCAAGCTATCTTGAAGAAGCCGCCAAGCTTTACAAGGAAGCTTTTGCCGGCGAGCCATGGAATGATGACTGGAGCAACCAGAAGATGCTAACAGAATATATCAAGGAAGTCTCAGGTGCTTACAACGCGCTAAATTACGGGCTTTTGGTTGACAGAAAACTAGTTGCCATTTCACTCGGAGGAATCCGTCACTGGTGGGAAGGGGCGAACTACAACATAGACGAGTTCTGCGTATCAAAAGATTTACGCGGACAGGGAATTGGAAGCCGCTTTATGAAAATGATAGAGGATGACGTAAAGAAAAAAGGCATCGCAGGCATTTTCCTTCAAACCGACATAGACAAGCCTTCATTCAAGTTTTACACAAAGAACGGCTTTTCAAACCTTGAAAAACACGTAAGCCTTTTTAAGGGAGTGAAATAGAATGAAAAAAATGCTTGTCACAGGCGGCAGTGTTTTTGTAAGCAAGTTCATCGCCGAATATTTTGAAAAAAAAAGACTTTGAGGTTTTCGTCCTCAACCGGAACACAAAGCCTCAGCCAAAAGGAACAAAATTAATTGAAGCAGACAGAATGAATCTAGGCACTGCTCTAAAAGGCTTTTCATTCGACATTGTGGTAGATGTGAGCGAATATACAAAGGAAGACATAGAAAATCTTTTAAACGCATTTGACTCTCCTGAGTTCTGCGGAAAGGAAAAATATTTTTTTATCAGCTCAAGTGCGGTTTATCCAGAAACAAATCCCCAGCCCTTTAGGGAAAACAGCCCCACCGGAAAAAACTCCATCTGGAAAGATTACGGAGTGAACAAATTGCAGGCAGAAGAATGCATTCTTTCAAAAAAGAGCAAGGTTCACATACTACGGCCACCCTATCTTTACGGTCCCATGAACAATGTTTACAGGGAGGCCTTTGTTTTTGAATGCGCACAAAAGAAGCGGCCTTTCTACATTCCAAAAGAAGGTTCAATGAAGCTACAGTTTTTTCACATCGAAGACCTCTGCAAAATCATCGAGACCGTAATAATGGCGGAATCTGCACCAAAAATTTTGAATGTAGGAAACGAGGAAAGTATTTCAATCCTTGACTGGGTAAAACTCTGCTACGAAATTGCCGGCGAAAAGCTTAGCATTAAAAACGTCTCTGGAGACATTGAGCAAAGAAACTACTTCCCCTTTTACAAGTATGAATATGCCCTTGACGTGTCACTTCAAAAAGAACTTCTTTCAAAAACAAAAAACATAAAGAAAGGTTTAAAAGAATCATACGAATGGTATATAAAAAACAAGAATCAGGTGAAGCGCAAAAACTTCATTGAATACATTGATGAAAACATTGCATAAATATGGAGAAAAAAAATGATTACTGTAAATCTTTACTACAAGGGAAAAGACGGAGCTGCAAAGGCATTTGCAGATGAAATGGAAGCCTCGGGCATCGCTGATTCTATCAGGGCGGAAGAAGGAAACCTCCGCTACCAGTATTTTATTCCGATGAATGATTCCGAAACCGTTTTGCTCATAGACAGCTGGAAGGACCAGGCCGCAATAGATGCGCACCATGCATCACCCATGATGAAGCAGCTTGCGGAACTTCGCGAAAAATATGACCTGCACATGACAGTTGAACGATTCATAAGCGACGAATACGAAGCCGACAAAAAATTCATACGGAGCTAAAATCAAGAAGGCAATATGGGGCTTTTAATTGTTGAATGCAATTTCCGAATGAAGGAGTAAATATGGAAACTGAGCGACTAATTTTGCGCGAATACACAATGGACGACTTTGACGCGCTTTACGAAATTATGTCAGATGCAGAAACAATGCAGCACTACCCTGCACCATTTGACGAAGCAAAAACACGCGGCTGGATAGAATGGAATCTCGACAACTATAAAAAATACGGCTGGGGACTTTGGGCTGTAGTTTTAAAAGAGACGGGAGAATTTATCGGTGACTGCGGAATCACGTTGCAGAACATTGACGGCAAAATGCTTCCTGAAATCGGCTATCACATCAACAAAAAGTACTGGAGGCAAGGCTTTGCAAAGGAAGCTGCCCGAAGCGTCCGCGACTGGGTATTTGAGCATACAGATTACAATGCGATTTATTCCTACATGAAATACACAAACATCGGCTCATACTCAACCGCGATTGCAAACGGCATGAAAAAAGTTAAGGAATATCCCGATCCAAAAAATGAAATTTCCTACGCTTATGCAATTACCCGCGACGAATGGAAAGCTCTCTTGAAATTTCAACGGGCAAAAAAAGAAGACCTTGAAGAAATTTTCCTGCTTTACAAAAATGCAATTGCAAAAATGGACGAGCAAAACATTCCTCAGTGGGACGAAGTTTATCCCGACCGCATGACACTTGAAGGCGACATAAAAAAGAACCAGATGTTCATAGGAAAAAAGAATGGAAAAATTGCAGTATGCTTTGTTCTCAATGAAGAATGTGACAAAGAATACAAAAATGGAAAATGGATTTGCCAGGATTCACACTTTTGCATTATCCATCGGCTTTGTGTAAACCCTGAATTTCAACACAAAGGAATTGCAGGAAAGACAATGAAGCACATTGAAGAAGTTTGCCGCAATCAAAAATACGATTCCATCCGCCTAGACTGCTTTACTCAAAATCCTTATTCACAACGTTTATATGACAAGTGCGGCTATACAGTCACAGGCCTTACTGACTGGCGAAAGGGTCGTTTTGAACTCAGGGAAAAGAAATTATAAACAGGAGTTTTTATGACTGATATTATTTTTGACACTGCAACAAAAGAAGACATTGCAGAACTTGCACGACTGAGAATCGCCTACATGATTGACGACTTTGGAAGCATTACCGATTACGAGCGAGAATGCATGAAAAAACAGCTCCCGGAATATTTTGAGCGTCGGCTTGGAAAAGAGCTGATTGCATTTGTAGCTCGGGCGGATGGAAGACTTGTTGCAGCGGCTTACCTTTTGATAATCGAAAAACCAGCGAACCCATTTTTACCAAACGGATTGGACAGCGAAGTTTTGAGCGTCTTTACCGAAGAGTCTTACCGCGGAAAAGGAATCTGCACCAAACTTATGAAAAACATGATTGAATGGGCAAAAGCCCACGCCATCTGCCGCATTGATTTAGTTGCAACCCAGGATGGATATCCTGTTTACAAAAAAATCGGTTTTGAAGACAGAAAGCAAAAATATTTGGATATGAGACTAAAATTATGCTAAAATATTAATGTTGCTCAAAAAAAGGAAAGAAGGATGAAAATACTAGTCATAAACAATCAACTTGAAGAAAAGCATTTTGAACTGATTAAAAAAAATGCAAATGAAATTGGCGCAGAGGTTTTCTTTTATAAAAACGAGACTGAAATCCCAGAGGACAATTATGATTCCGACATCATCTATGGATTTGCACCCTCAATCGTAAAGACAAGCAAAACCCTCAAATGGCTTTGTGTGCCTTGGGCTGGAGTTGATTCTCTTATGGTGCCTGGATATTTTGCTAACAAAGAATGCCTGCTGACAAATTCTGCCGGCGCATACGGAGTTTCCATTGCCGAGCACATGATTGCAGTTTCTCTTATTATGATGCGCCGCATTGATGAATTTATGGCTGAAACGAAAAATGGGCTCTGGCTTTCTCCCCGTCCTCAAAAATCACTAAAGGATTGCCGCATTACAGTTTTGGGGACAGGCGATATCGGAACCACTTTTGCAAAACGGGCACGCGCCTTTGAACCTGCAGCCATTGTCGGTGTATGCCGCAGCGGCATGAGCAGCGCAAGTGTCTATGATAAAGTCCTTCCTGTGAGCAAACTTGATTCCATTCTCCCGGATACTGACCTTCTTGCCATGAGTCTTCCTGCAACAGCTGAGACAGCAGGAATACTTTCGCGAGAAAGGCTTGCCCTTTTACCAAAAGGAACCTACATTGTGAATGTTGGCCGAGGTTCAGCAATTGACGAAGAAGCCCTTGCCGACAATCTGGAAAACGGTCATCTTGCCGGAGCCGCTCTGGATGTATTTAAAACGGAACCGCTTCCGAAAAATCACAGGCTTTGGAAAACAAAGAATCTTTTGATTACGCCTCATGTTGCTGGAAACATGACAGTCTCCTATACTAAAGATAAAAATGTGCAAATGTTCATAGAAGATTTGAAGAACTTTACAGAAGGAAAGTCCTTGCACTATCTTGTTGACCGGAGGCTGGGGTATTGATTTGGTCTTACAGCACTTGGCTTACAGCACAGAGTGAAGCCAGCCCGTTACCCCAAGTGGAAGTTCACTGTACATGGGACTTCCGTCGTCGTACATCAAATTGCAGTGCATGGGATTTACGAGGCAGTGCTGCCCCATTTCAAAGCCGAAGTTGATTGATGCGATTCCACGGTCGCCGTTGTAAATCCATTCGGGGGTGAAGACAAAAGTTTTCTTCATCCGTTTAAGTCTCGCAAGACGAGGTACAACAGTTTTTTCAAAATCGGAAAGTTCATCATGTCTTGCAATCGCAAAGAAAAATGCCATGCCGTTTTTTTCGTAGCGGTCAAGTATTGTGTCATCGGGAATGTCAGAACTGCCGATTGTTATCATTATGTTAAAAAAATCAGGTTTTGCTTTTTCGAGCTCAAAGCACATATAGGCTCCGAGTGAAGAGCCTATTACGGCCTTTTTAGAAATACGTCCCGCAGCCTTATTTTGCGAGAATTCTTCTGCGAGGGCAAAGATGGGTTCAATGTAGGATAAGTCCCAGCTGCCTGCACATTTTCCTTCTTCATTTTTGTATTCGTTTGCAACCGGAACCAGGATATAGGCACCGCCCATTGCCTTCTGATATTCATCTTTGGAATAGAATTCGGCACCCGTATAGTTTATGCAAACATCCCCCACGAGTGCATTTGTATACCCGTGCATAAAAACAAGGAGAGGATATTTTCCATCCTTGCTCCAGCCGTGTTCCGTTGGATCATAAAAGTAATAATCAAGATGTGAAAATTTTTCCTGCCCAAACGGCACACACTCAAAGCGGCTTTTATGAAAGTTATTAAAGTATTCCCCAACCTTGTATGTTGGCTCCCAAGAAATAAAAGCCCCCTGCGGAATTTTGTCTGCCCATGGAGGCAATATTCTTTCGCTCATTTTTTCTCCTTATACATTAGTGTCTTTACACAAGTTCAAGTCGGAATAGTACAGCTGTTAAGCCAGGCATATTATAGATTCAAGCCCCTGCACTTCCATAATGTTTTAAACCAAAGCGCCAAAAAGCGCGAGAGCCAAATCCAGCCGCAAGCGCAACGAGCGGGGCTGCAAAGCGCAATGCCGGAAAAGGAACACTCTTACCCAACAAAAGTGCCACCGGATAATAGCCGGTAAAGGCATAAGGAACGGCAAAGGTAAGCAGAGCCTGCATCCCCTTTGAATATATGGGCAGAGGGTAGTCAGTATAGTTCTTGAGGCCGTAATCGTTGTTCGTCAAAAGGGAAACTATCTCCTCACTCTTGACTGTCCAAAAGCTTAAAGTGCCAGTGAAAATTGTTATTGCCGAAAATATTACAAAGGCAGAAAACATGTTTAGAGCATAGAAGAAAACTGACAGACAGTTCCAATCAATTCCAAGCCGTCTCATGCTGTAAAGCCAGAAAAAAGCCGCAAGCCCAAGACGGGGAAGAAAGGTATACTCAAACTGCTGAAGCACCATGTACAGAAGCGGATTTATTGGACGGGTAAGATAGAGGTCAAATTTTCCTGTACGAACAAGCTGCCCCATGTCCTTCATTGGCCTCCAGAAGAAAAAACAGCTCAAGCTGTAGCTTAACCAGCTGGTCGTGAACATAAAAAGAATCTGGTCTCTGCTCCATCCTGCAATTCCGTCAAAATTACTGAAGATTACCACAAAGCCCGCAAAGTATACGCCGATGAGAATGGTGTTCGCAACCATCTCAAATACAAGCGAAAGGTGATAGGCCATCTTTCCCTTAACATATATTGCAACAAAATGCCGATACATTCTGAACAGATTCATTGCACCCATATCATCCTCCTTGAACCACAAGTTTCTTTGTCCCAACCTTCCAAGTTATTTTCATCAGGCAGTACAAAAAGAAAAACCAAAAAGACTGGACCAAAAGACCTGAATAAATGGACTGCACATTCATTTCACGAGTGAGTATTGTTACCGGAATTTCATACATGGCCCTGAATGGAAGAAATGAATTCAGCCATTTTAAAAAGCCGGGAAACATTGCACACGGAATCCAAGAGCCAGACAAAAGTTTATATATCGCCCCCAGAAGCATGTTGAGCGGCCAGGTGACGATAAGCCAAAAAGCCATCAGACCTATTATGAGCGAATACACAAACTGTATTGCAAAAGCCAGCAAAACTGATACAAGGCCAAATGCAATTTGTGATTTGCACACCAAGGGCATTCTGCAGAAAAGCGCGGCTGCGATTCCGAGAGGAAGGCTGCATGTTATGAACTTTACTGCACTTTCTCCAGCATGACGGAAAAAAATCATCGCGCTAAAGTTTACGGGTCTTATAAGCTGGACTGCAATGTTACCGGTTTGTATTTCTCCGTTTATCCACTGGATAGCATTGCACTCCATAAAGCTGGAAATGACCGTTGCTACAATCACGTAGCGGAGAGTTTCCTCTCTTGTTATTGCAAGCGGCACCTTTGCCTGAGACATAAAAAGTGCATCCCAAAGGCAAAACTGCATGTAGAGATAAGCAGACTTTGAAAAGAAAAAGGCCCAAACGGAACTTCTGTAGGCAAAATGCTCCTTCATGCCTATTACCATATAATCGAGATACTTTCTAAAAAAATTACATTGCATTGCCCAAAGCCCTCCGGTCAATCATGCCGTTCAAATAAATATTCTTGATGATGTCCTCAAGATTTTGACTCTTGTACAAATCCTTAAGTTCAGTCACATTTCCGTCGTAGAGCAAAAGCCCTTTGTCGATTACAATCATTTTCTCGCAAAGAGTTTCTATGTCGGAAACATCATGTGTGGTCAGAATGACAGTTGTCTTCCTTTCCCTATTTATTCTAAGGATGAAGTTGCGGATTCTTTCCTTTGACAGAACGTCAATTCCTATAGTTGGCTCATCTAAAAAAAGAATGTCTGGATTGTGCAGAAGAGAGGCTGCAAGGTCAGCCTTCATCCTCTGTCCAAGGCTCAAAAGTCGGGGCGGCTGACTTATAAACTCATCAAGACCAAGGATGTCCGAAAAGAGAGTCATGTTTTCCTTATAGACCGAATCAGGAATGCCGTACATGTCCTTAAAAAGCTTGAGGGTATCAAGAACGGGGATGTCCCAACAAAGAACGCTCTTTTGTCCAAAGACAATACCTATTCTAAGCATTATCCTCTTCCTGTCCCTGGGATAAACCAAGCCATTTATGCTAACACTGCCCCCATCAGGAGTAAGAATGCCCGTGAGCATCTTTATTGTAGTAGACTTTCCAGCTCCGTTTGGACCAACAAAGGCAGTTATCTCTCCGTCTGGGATTTCAAATGAGATATTATCCACTGCTGTCTTGAACGTCTTTCTCTTGAGTCTATAAATCTTTGTCAAATTGGTTGCAATAACGCTCATAGCACTAGAACCTCCGTCCGTTTTTCTATATAATAGCAAAAAAGCAGTAATTAGTAAAATGAATTATTTTGAAGATAATAATCGATTTTACTGATTGATAAATTACACTGGTTATCAGCAGCCATCAGTCGAAAGGAGGCTTTATGAATATCTTTCAGTTGGAAACTTTTCTTAAGATTGCAGAAACAAAAAATTTTACCACCACAGGAAATATTCTGGGATACGCGCAGTCAACGGTAACAGCACAGATAAAAGGTCTGGAAGATGAACTCGGCTGCCTTTTGTTTGAGCGACTGGGAAAATCCATAGTACTTACTGCCGAAGGAGAAAAACTTTGCGGCTATGCAGAAAAAATGCTGCAACTCAAACGTGAAATTTTTCTGGAAGTTCCGCCATCAAAGGAACCTTCAGGAATAATAAAACTTGGAATATCGGAATCACTTTGCTACGACAGCTTCCCCAAACTGCTTCTAAAATACCGCAGGCAATATCCCAAGGTGGACATTCAAATTCAGTTTATAACCCACGAAACTTTTCCGGCCATGCTAAAAAACGGTGCTCTCGACTTGGTATACACCCTAAATCCAATCATAGACGAGGAAGGACTTTTGCTTTTGGAAAAGAAAAGGGAACACCTTGCATTCTTTGCAAACCCAACCCACCCGCTTGCAAAAAAAGCAAACGTAACCGAAAAAGACTTGAAGGATACACCTCTTTTGCTAACATCGCATAACTGCAACTTTAGGCACATGCTTCTTGAGGACTTAAAAAAACATGCAGTTCCCCCAAGCGTTGCACTGGAAACAAGCAGCAAAGAAATCCTAAAACAGTTTGCAATAAACAAACTGGGAATTGCATTCATACCGGAAATGACGGCCCGCAAAGAAATCGCGGCAAAAAAGCTTAAACAACTTGCCTGGAAAGGTGCAGACTTTCCCATATACTCCCAACTGATTGTCTACAAAGACAAGCGCATAAGCAGTCCAATCGAAGCGTTGGAAAAAATACTTTTGGAAGACGGAATGGAATAGGACAAATTGCCTTTGCAGATATATTCTTCGCAACAAAAAGTAACAAAAAAGCAAGCGGCAGTTGGTTATACAAAATGGGCTGATGTGCTATCATGAACTTATCTGGAGGTAAAAATGATTTTCTCTGAAAAACTTGTAGTATTAAGAAAGAACAAGGGAATGACGCAGGATGCCCTTGCAGAAAAACTGAACGTGTCCAGGCAGGCCGTAGCAAAATGGGAATCGGGACAGGCTTACCCGGACATTTCAAACCTGATACAAATCAGCGACCTGATGAATGTTACGGTGGACTACCTTGTGCGCGACGGTGAATGCATGATGAATATTGTCCCGGGAAAAGACGCAGACCTTAATGAGCTTATAGAATTCAGGCTAGAAGCCAACGTGAACACTTACGCCGCCTTTATGAACGAAGTGCAGTCCACCCGGCTTGACTCCCACGACTTCCGCTACCAAAACGGTGATTATGTTTACCACGACACTTATGTTGGCGGTGAGCAGTTTGCGGGGGAAGAAGCTGTTTGGAAAGGAGGAAAATCTCTCTACGCCATGAATTACATGGGGCGCGTTCTTGGCAAGGATTTTAGCGGAAACTTCCTAAAAGATGCCCTAAGGCACGCAGACAAAAAGATGCCCTACCGTGGGCCAGAATACTATCAGGACGGAGAGTACCTTTATAAGAGCAGCGTTAACGGAAACTTTTCCTGGTTCCAGGGCTACGAAGAAATATTCTGCCGTGGAGAAAAAGTTTACGAATGCTACTTCCACGGCGGACTCACAAAATAAAAAAAATGTGTTGACAAATTATATTTGACCAGATATAATGTAGTAAAATATATACAAGGGGTCAAATATAATGGCACAGGAATACGAACAGCTACTGCTCAAAAACCAATTGTGTTTTCCGCTCTATGCCTGTGGACGCAAAATTGTAAGCGCCTACACTCCATATTTAAAACCTCTGGGGCTAACCTACACGCAATACGTAGTGCTTATGGTCCTCTGGGAAAAAGAGAGCGTCAACGTAGGACAGCTAGGTTCAACCCTTCACCTGGATGCAGGAACACTCACTCCCCTATTAAAGCGTTTTGAAAAGGACGGATACATTACAAGGGAACGCTCAAAAGAAGATGAGCGCATTACAGTCTTAAACATCACTGCAAAAGGGAATGCCCTCAAAAAAAAGTGCAAGGACATTCCTGCAAAGATAGCAAAAACAATCAAGTCTCTCAGCAAAGAAGATGCCACTAAACTCTACGAGCTGCTGTACAAATTTCTTGAAGAAGAAAACGAATAGGAGGTTAAAGTGAAATTTGCCGTTAGATTCTACACAAAGACGGGAAACACAAAAAAGCTTGCAGAAGCTATTGCCCAAGAACTGGGTGTAGAGGCCTTGCCTTTAAGCGAGCCAGTAACAGAAGCCACGGACATTCTCTTTCTTGGAAATTCTTACTATGCCTTTGACATTGACCCGGAAGTAAAGGCATTCATAAAATCGCTGGACAAAAGCAAGGTTGGAAAAATCGTGAACTTTGGTTCAGCGGCAATGCTAAATTCAACCTACAAAAAGGTTAAGGCAGAAGCAAGCAAAGTGGGTATTCCTATGGACGAAAAGGAATTCCACTGCAAGGGAGAATTCAAATGGCTCCACAAAGGAAGGCCAAATGAAGATGACTTAAAAGCAATTGCCGAATTTGCAAGGCAATACAAATAGGAGGAAAAATGATTTACGATTACGAATTGACTACAGGAAAGGGTCAAACAGTTAAACTTTCCCAGTACAAAGGCAAGGTTATCCTTATTGTTAACACAGCAACAGGATGCGGCTTTACACCACAATACGCACCAATAGAAAAGCTCTACAAGGACTACCACGAAAAGGGACTTGAAATTCTGGACATTCCATGCAACCAGTTTGGAGGACAGGCACCAGGTACCGATGATGAAATCCACGAGTTTTGTTCTATTCATTACAACACAACTTTTGAGCAGATGAAAAAATCAGACGTAAACGGAGCAAACGAACTCCCCCTTTACACTTACCTAAAGTCACAAAAGGGTTTTGAAGGTTTTGATGAACACCAGTACAAGCCCCTGCTTGAAAAAATGTTTTCCGAAGCAGATCCTGAGTGGGCAAAAAAGCCGGATATCAAATGGAACTTTACAAAATTCATAGTTGTCCGTTCCGGGAATGTGGTTGCAAGGTTTGAGCCAACGGCAGACATCAGTAAAGTTGAGGAATGCATCAAATCATTGCTGTAAAAAAGGACTAGACACTTTGGTTCTTCCACAGGGATGCGTATTTTCCTCCCAAAGAAATAAGCTCATGATGGCTTCCACATTCAGTGATGTTCTTACCTTCAACCACCGCAATCTTGTCGGCATTTTTTATTGTGGAAAGCCTGTGCGCAATCACAAGTGTTGTCCTTCCCTTTGAAAGCTCATCAAAAGCGTTTTGGATTTTAAGCTCTGTAGCCGAATCCAAGGCGCTTGTAGCTTCGTCAAGAATCAGAATTGGAGGATTCTTTAGGAAGCAGCGAGCAATTGAAATTCTTTGCTTCTGACCGCCAGAAAGTTTTAGCCCCCGCTCTCCCACAAGGCTATCGTAACCTTCGGGCATTTTCATTATGTCATCGTGAATCTCCGCGCGTTTTGCAGCAGTAATTATTTCATCATCAGTGGCATTGGGTTTTCCGTAAGCAATATTTTCTTTTATTGTCCCTGCAAACAAAAACACATCCTGTTGGACAAGGCCAATCTGCCTGCGCAAATTTTCAAGCTTTATTCTTTTTAGATCAATTCCGTCAAGAGAAATAGAACCGCCCGTAACTTCGTAAAAGCGGGGAATCAAGTTGCAAATGGTAGTCTTGCCGCCACCGCTTTCGCCAACAAAGGCAAAATGTTCACCAGCCTTTATTTCCAGATTGATGTTTTCCAGGACACTTGTTTTTTCATTGTAAGAAAAGCATACGTTCTTAAAGCTTATGTTTCCCCTGGCACTCAAAAGTTCCACAGCATCATCAGCCTCTTTTATGGAAGTGTCTGTCCTCATGATTTCCAGGAAACGGTTAAAGCCAGCCATTCCGGTAGAAAATTGCTCAACGCTAAAATTAACAAGTTTTCTTACTGGATTTGTAAAAGTTGCAACAAAGAGATTTGCAGCAATCAAATCGGGAAGAGTCATTTTTTTCTGCATAATAAAATATCCGCCCAGTGCAACTACCAAAAGCGAAAGCAGAGCCATAAAAAAATCTACGTTTGCATGAAAAGTAGACATTACCTTGTAAAAGTCTTTTTTGCTTTCCTTATAAGTTATATTGCTTTGGGCAAATTTTTCCACTTCAAGTGATTCCGCCGTAAAGCCCTGTGTAACACGAATTCCCGTAAGCGAATTTTCCAAGGCCCCATTTATGACTGCGGTTTTCTCTTTTACAAGCCTTGAACTTTCCGAAAGCCTTTTTCTGTTTCTAATAGCAATAAAAATAACAAGGGGCAAAAAGGCAAAGACAACAAATGCCAGTTCCCAGCGGATTCTAAGAAGAATGAAAAAGCTTCCCAAAAGGGTAAGCAAAGAAGTCATTATGTCTTCCGGGCCGTGATGGGCAAGTTCGGTAACTTCAAAAAGATCGGTTGTAACCCGGCTCATCAGGTGGCCTGTAAGATGGGTGTCAAAAAAAGAAAAGCTTTGTTTCTCCAGTTTGGAAAAAACATCGCGCCGCATATCCGTCTCTACTTTTACGCCAAAAACGTGGCCCCAGTAATTTACAAACCAAACGCAAACCCAGCGTATGCAATATACAGCAAGCATAAAGGCTATCATACAAAAGAAAAGCCTCATGGCGCCCTTAGGAATGAGGGTATTTAAAAGATGCCTTGTTACGAAGGGGAAGGAGACATCGATTACGGCAATAAAAAAAGCACATATCATGTCGGCAACAAAAAGATCCAGGTGTGGTCTGTAATAGCTAAAAAAAACCTTAAGTGGCTTGTCATTATAATTCATTATTCAAATATATCAAACTTTTTTTTCAAAAACTACCCTTTTTTGTAGTTGCTTTTCCAGAATGTTATAGTACAATAGAAGCATGTAGACTTAATTTGCAAAAATGGAGACAAAATATGAGAATTCGCCGCCAACTCATGCTAAGCCAAGCAGCCCTCACGCTCTTTGCAATACTTGTACTGATTATTCCTATTTTTATTTCCCACAAGGCATCCCTCAAAAAACAGATAAGCGAAGTCACCAAGTTGCAAGTCGAAAACGTAAACGGACAGATAGCGAATTTTCTTGAAAAACCCCAGAGAACAATAGAAACCGTCATATCATATATGGAAAATTTGGATGAATATTCAAGGGAACCAATAGAGGAATTCCTTATAGCGCAGGCAGCAGGAATTCCTGAATACTCCATGATTTATGTCTCCAGCGCAACCCCAACTTGCAAGGGAGGATTCACCTACACAAACATACACTGGATAGCGCCATCCGACTTTGATGAATCCAGCCGCTCCTGGTACATAAACGCAAAAAACAACATGGGCAGGACAGTATTCTCAAACCCTTACATAGACGAGCAGTCAAAAGGAATAGTCGTAACCCTTTCAAGAACCTTTAAGAACAAAAGGGGAGAATTTGCAGGCCTTGTTGGTGTTGACCTTATCTTGGATGAAGTTGTGTCCCTTGTAGAGGGAGTACAGCTTACGCCAAGCGGACAGGCATTCATGGTAGATGAAAACGGAGTATACGTTACCAATCCTGACACTTCAAAAGTTGCCAAGGACAATTTCTATACCGAGTACGGATTTTCCGACTTAGCAACAGAAATTCCAGACGACGCCCCATACTTGAACCTAAAGAATTCCGACCAATATTTTGCCGCAAGAAAGATGCCCAATCTCTGCGGATGGACCTTGATAACAATAGGCCCTCTCAAAGAACTCTACAAAGAAATAAACCACAATATGAACACGCTAATTTTGCTGTCACTAGGAGTTCTTGTGGTAGCCTTGGCAAGCTCCTTCTTTGTTGCAATAAGAATTTCCCATCCACTCAAAAAAATTGCCACGGCCATGACAGAAATCTCAAGCGGAAATGCAGACTTGTCAAACCGACTTGACTACAACATGAATGACGAGATAGGTGAAATTTCAAACGGATTCAACCGCTTTACAGAAAAGCTAAGGGACATAATGGTTGAGCTAAAAAGATCCAAGAATGTACTTTCTTATGCAGGTGAAGATCTTGGGGCAAGTACGGAAGACACCTCAAACGCCATAGGGCAAATTCTGAACGACATCTCAAGCGTAACGTCGCAAATAGAGAACCAAGGAAATGACGTTGAAGAAACTGCGGGTGCCGTAAACCAGATTGCATCCAACATAAAGTCCCTAGAAACAATGATAGCAGGACAGGCCGCAGGGGTTTCAGAAGCCAGTGCCGCCGTAGAAGAGATGATAGGAAACATAACGTCCGTAACATCAAGCGTGGAAAAAATGGCCCAGTCATTTGAGTCACTCCAAAAAGACACGCAGACAGGAGCGGAAAAGCAACAGGCCGTAAATGACCGCATCACCCAAATTGAAACCCAGTCCCAACTATTGCAAGAAGCAAACGCTGCTATTTCTGCCATAGCAGAACAGACGAACCTTCTTGCCATGAATGCCGCAATCGAAGCTGCCCATGCAGGAGATGCAGGAAAGGGATTCAGCGTTGTTGCAGATGAAATCCGAAAGCTTAGCGAAACCTCAAGTGAGCAGTCAAAGACTATCGGAAACCAGCTCGTGAACATACAGGAATCCATAGAAGAAGTTGTAGCCGCATCCCTTGAATCAAGCGATGCATTCAACTCCGTATCGTCAAAAATCAAGGAGACGGATCAGCTGGTGCGCCAAATCAAGGCTGCAATGGAAGAACAAAAGATTGGCTCCAAGCAGATAATCGAATCCCTTCACGACATGAACGACACGACAAGCGAAGTAAAAAGCTCATCTGCCGAAATGCGGGACGGCAACCAGATGATTCTCCAGGCCGTACACCAATTGCAGGAATCATCCGTAAACATGAACCGCAGCATGGACAACATGGCAAACGGTGCACGCAAAATCAACGAAACAGGAAGCGAACTCGTAAGCATTTCGTCTAAGCTAAAAGATGCAATCGACGGAATAGGAGAACAGATAAACCAGTTCCAGCTGTAATTATTTTATTACAGATAGGTTTCTATTGTCTTCATCTTTTCAGAAAAACCTTGGCGTTCATAAAAACTCATCCCCCTTACATTCTGGGGGAAGACTTGTGTCCTCATAAAATCCGCGCCATGACTTTTTCCATATTCCTTGCAGGCTTCTATCAGTTTGGCTCCAATTCCCCTGCTTCTGAATTTTTCTGAAACATCCAAATCCTGAAGATAAATAACCCTCTCGGCCTTTAAGCAAGGAATTCTTTTTTGTTCCAAAATCATCACATGAGCAAAACCAACAACTTGCCCTTCAAGTTCAGCAAGCAAAATATCCTGATTTTGACTTTTGATGATTCCTTCAAAAAAAACTTCGTCACGGTTACCAATCACAAAATGCTCCGGCTGGAATTTTACCGCATCTTTTTCAAGCTCAAGGTAGAGTGGTTTTAAACTAGAAACATCGGCCAAGGTAGCTTTTCTTACAATCATTTTTCACCAGCCATGTAGTCTGTTAGATTTTTACTTCGCAGCCTTTTTTCTTATAGTAAGAAAACATTTTATCCAGTTTTTTAAGATTGTAACTTGTAACGCAATCAGAAATAACATGAACGGCATAAGATGATTTTTTCATATTAACGCAAGTGGCTTTTACGCAGGCAGTGGCATCTGCTCCGGCTACATAAAATTCCTTTAGGCTATTGTCTTTGATGAATGCGGCAAAATCCTTGCTTGTAAGTGCATTACCCTTTTCTTTTGCAAAAATATTATCCGAAACGATTTTCATTTCTGGAACAAGTTCTGCTCCTTTTGTCCCGGCTATAAAAGCGTGAATGAAGGGAATCCTGTTGTGGTGCGTAATATACACAACCTGCATTCCTTCTGACTTAGCCCAATCTATTGCAGTATTAACATTAGCAATTATATCCTTGTAGTGCTTTGTAATGTCATTTTGCAAGTCTATGACTACAAGAGCTTTTTTGTTTTCCATACATTCTCCTTCCCAGTGCCATATCAACATAACGCACTGTCATACCGAACTAGTTTCGGCATCTCTATCGTAATCTGAGATTCTGAGTCAAGCTCAGAATGACACAAAGTTAATGGCATTGTCTCCTTAGATTGTTTTTAGAATACTCTAAATGTAAAAAAAATTAAAGGCTTTTCTAAATGACGATTTTTTAAGAAAGCAAACCCAAAGCCCTTATATGCTTCGAGTTTGCCCTCTTTTTTACAAGACCTTAGCTTCTTCTATTTTGTCTTCACCCTTATCTTCATCACTTTCTGAATACTTGTATTTTTTCAGATTGGCCCATGAGACAAGGCAATAGCTTGTACCTGCAAGGCCAAGAATGAACATCATCAAAGCCGCACCAGATCCTTTTCCGCTTCCAAAAAGCAACGAAAGAATTCTGTTGGAAGAATTTGCGCTCATAAAGGGTTCACAGACTTTATCCACCATGAATCCGCCAAGTGCAAGTCCAATTGGAATTGTAAAGAACTGCAAGGTGTTTCTACAAGCGTAGACCCGCCCCTGCAAGTCCACAGGAATCACATTGCGCATGATGACGTTTTGATTTGCCCCCATCACAGGAACAAAAATCCAGCCCAAAATTTGAGCCGCGCACCATACGATGGGACTTCGCGAAAAGGCAAGAAGGAAATTTTCTGTTCCAAGAGAAAATAGCATGGAAAGAAAAATAACCCTTACCCTGTCCTTGGGTTTTGGCATGACAGTCGCAATAAGGCTTCCAACCGCCATTGCAATGCCAGAGCATGAAGTTACAAGTCCAAGCACCGCATTACCAGCGCGGGGAATAATTTCCGCGGGCAGGGTTGCGTTAAAGGCAGATGCAATCAGATTCACCCCGGACATAAAAAGAATTATGTGAAGGGGAATTGGATTTTCCTTTAGGAAACGCAAGCCATCTTTTGCAAGCTTAAGCACATTTTCTTTAGCGTTTGCCTTTGAAAAAAATTTTTCAAGCCTTACAAAAAATGCCAGTGCCACAAATGCAATTGCAAACGAAAGCAAGTCCAGCGCAATCACAAGGTCAAGCCCTGCAAGCCCATACAATGCAGATGCAAGCAAGGGGTTCCCGATAGAAATGATTGAACGCGACAAAGACTGGAGCCCGCTTGTTTTCTGGTAGAACCTTTTGGGAGTTATGAGCGTGTAGGCAACTTCCGATGCCGGCTGCTGAACAGTATTCATAAGTCCAGAAAGCACATTTACTGCATACAAATGCCACACAGAAAGCAGTTTTGTCTTGTAGAGCACAAAAACAATAACAGTGCAGAGTGCGGCAAAACTATCGCAAGTGAGCATGGTTTTCTTTTTGTCGAACTTGTCGGAAATGGCTCCTGCAAAAATGCTCATAAGAACATAGGGGGCATAGGTGCAGATTGTTAAAGCCGCAGTGCTAAGCGCAGAACCTGTCTTTTCATACAGCCAAAGCGTCAGGGCAAAAGCCGTCATTGCGCTTCCGAGTTGAGACACACTTTGAGAGCTCCAAAGTATGTAGAAGTTTTTTAAGTCTTTTTCTAAGTATTTCATTTTCTTTGCTCCTCTTTATTTTTCTAAAAACAAAAGAGCAAAGCCTGAGGAATTCATTTTCCTCCATGCAGAGTCCTCAAGCCTTGCATGGAGAACTATCTCTACAGATAATCATAAAAACCTCCTTTTATTAAAGAATAATTAATTGTAACCTGTCTACAAAACTTTCGCAAGTGGCAAGGGATTTTTTGGAGTTTCTTCCATCTTTCCGATTTACTTCGTCATCCAAACAATTCCCCGCCAAGAACCAAGCTTGAATCCGGCGTTGTCAAAGTGTCCAACTTCCACAAAACCAAGGCTCTTGTGAAGTTCAATGCTGGGCTGGTTGGTGTCTACCAAAACACCGTAGATGTAACGGTAGCCCTGCTTTTCCAGAATCCTGGAAAATTCTTTGTAAAGGCTCGTGGCAATTCCCTGACGCCTTGGTGCATCGGGAGCAAGAACAATCGTCCATTCAACATTCCACTGGTAGGCATCGTGGGGTCTAAGCGGAGAACCGCATGCATAGCCAAGAATTTTTCCATCATCAGCTTGGGCAAGAAGGAAGGGATATTTTTGTAGCGTAGATAAAATTTTCTTACGGTAGGATTCAACATCAGGATTTTCTATGGTAAAGGTTACATAATCCAAGGGTACATAAAATCCGTAAATATCGTGAACCGCCTGGGCATCATCTTCTGTTGCCATTCTGATTTTATAATTCATATTTGCCGCCTTTTTCTTCTTCTTTATTTTGCGAATGGAGTTTTCTGTATTCCCTGGGGCTGCATCCCGTCTGTTCATGAAAAAGCTTGTTAAAAGTTGTTGTTGACTGGAAGCCTGCTTCAAAGGCACAGTCCGTAATGGAAAGCCTTTCGTTTTCTAAAAGGTTTATTGCATTCTGAACCCTTATGCTTGCAAGATAAGAAGGAAAGCTCATCTTTGTGTATTCGTTGAATAGCTTTGAAAAATAATACTGACTAAGACCAATTTTTTCGGCAACCTCGGACTGGCTTATGTTTTCCCTTGAATGCTCTGCAATGTAGCTGCAAGCAAAGCGAATGTATTCCCAAGACTTGTCGGAAAAACTTTCAGGTCCAAGGCTTTGACTGCGTTCCGTTAAAACCAATTCTCCAACAAGCAGAAGAATTTCATAGACCAAAATTTTGCAGTGGCTTTCGGCAAAGAAAATTTTCTTTTCACGGGTCGCTTTTATTTTGTAAATCAAGTCCCTTATCTTTTTTGCCAACTCAGGATTTTCTTTTTGCCTGATCAAATGGCAATCACTCATAAAATGAGAGGCGGCAGACAAATCCGAATTGCTTTCTATTAAATAGGAAGAAAACTGAATGAACACGACACCATCTGGAGGAATGCAAATAAGTTCGTGCAATTCCCTTGGCCAAACCAAAACAAGGTCCCCTGCCTTTGGCTCGTAAACCTTTCCATCTATTTTATATTTGCATCCGTTTTTTAATGCAACTATAAATTCCGCTTCGTTGTGCCAGTGAGGTGGAAAAACTTTTGGTATGTCATTTTCGGCAAAAGCCAAGCCATGAAAGCGGCGGTATTTGATGATTTCTCTTTCCATAAGTCTATTTATATAATAACAAAAAATGGGCAATTTTCAATAAAAATCTTCTTTTATTTTTTAAATTTATGATTTATCATAATAGCAATATCTTTATTTTAGGAGATTTTTCGATGGAGAATTTTACATTTTATTCACCGACATTTTTTGTTTTTGGAAAAGAGTCTGAAAATCAGGCTGGAGAATATGTTAAAAAATTTGGAGGAAGCAAGGTTCTGATTCACTTTGGAGGAAAAAGCGCAAAGGCATCAGGCCTTTTGGACAGGGTTGAAGCTTCTCTAAAAGCATCAGCAATCCCGTTCGTTGAACTTGGCGGCGTAAAGCCAAACCCAAGAAGCGGACTTGTATACGAAGGAATTGAACTTTGCAGAAGGGAAAAGGTTGACTTTGTTCTTGCCGTTGGCGGAGGAAGTGTAATTGACTCTGCAAAGGCTATAGCGGCAGGCGTTTTGTACGACGGAGACTTCTGGGATTTTTATTCAGGAAAGATGATAGAAAAGGCACTTCCGGTTGGAACAGTCCTTACTATTGCAGCGGCAGGAAGCGAGGGAAGCCCTGACTCTGTAATTACAAAAGAAGAAGGAATGTTTAAGAGAGGAACAGGAAGCAACGCAATCCGCCCAAAGTTCAGCATTTTGAACCCTGCCCTTACCCAGACTTTGCCGCCGCATCAAACCGCAGCCGGAATTACGGACATTATGGCTCACCTTTACGAACGCTACCTTACAAACACAAAAGAGGTTGAAGTAACCGACAGACTAATAGAAGCACTTCTTCTTACGATGAAGCACGAAGGACCAAGGGTTATTGCAGACCCAAACAACTACGAGGCCCGTGCAAACATCATGTGGGCAGGAATGATGGCACACAACAATTCTTGCGGTGTGGGAAGAAGCCAGGACTGGAACAGCCACAACATAGAGCACGAACTTTCTGCTCTTTACGATTGCGCCCATGGTGCTGGACTTGCTGTAACAATGCCAGCTGTTTTTAAATACGTAATGAAGCACGACGTAATGCGTTTTGCAAAGGTTGCAACACGGGTCTGGGGCTGCCAGATGGATTTTGACCACCCGGAAGTTACAGCCCTTGAAGGAATAAACGCCTTCCAGAATTTCCTTGTTTCTCTTGGAATGCCAAAAAATTTTGCAGAACTCGGAGCAAAGGAAGAAGACATTCCAAAGCTGGTTCAGGTACTATGCCGTGGCGACGGAAGGACAGGAAGCATCTCTGGCTTTGTAACGCTTAACGAAGACGACTGTGCAAAAATCTACAAGATGATGGTATAAACAGAAACGACACGAAGAGGAATTTTATGGCAAAATCAAAGGCATTGTTTATAGGCGGAACAGGAACAATCAGTACCGCTATTGTTGAGGAACTTTCAAAAAAGGATGAGTGGGAAGTCTGGCTTTTAAACCGTGGAAACCGTGCGGCACAAGTCCCTGCAAACGTGCATCAAATTCTTTGCGACATTTCTGACGAAGAGGATGCTGCAAAAAAACTTTCGGGTATGCAGTTTGATGTTGTTAGCGAATTCATTGGCTTTACCCCGGAACAGGTTGAGCGTGACTACAGGCTCTTTAAGGGAAAGACCAAGCAATACATTTTTATTAGTTCCGCATCTGCCTATAACAAGCCTGCCGCAAGCTATGTAATTACGGAAGGAACCACGCTTTCCAATCCACACTGGGAATACTCCAGAAATAAAATTGCCTGCGAAGAATTCCTCTTCAAAAAATACCGCGAAGAAAATTTTCCGGTAACAATCGTTAGGCCAAGCCACACATACGACAAGAGAAACGTTCCCCTTGGAGTGCATGGGAAAAAAGGTTTCTATCAGGTCATAAAAAGGATGAAGGAAGGAAAACCGGTTATCATTCAGGGGGACGGAACAAGCCTTTGGCATTTAACGTTCAACAAGGATTTTGCAACAGGCTTTGTTGGCCTTATGATGAACCGCCACGCGATTGGGGAAGCATTCCAAATTACAGGAGACGAAGTTCTTTCCTGGAACCAGATTTACCAGACCATTGCGGATGCACTGGGAGTTGAACTAAAGGCTTACCACGTTGCATCTGACTATTTGAGCGCAGTTGGAGACAAGCTGGGCTTTGACTTTGAAGGAAGCCTTACCGGAGACAAATCTGTTTCCGTTGTATTTGACAACTCAAAGCTAAAGAGACTTGTTCCGCAAATGCAGACCACAGTTCCATTCAATCAGGGAGTAAGGATTGCCTTGGACTATGTTCTTTCGCACCCAGAATGCCAGGTGGAAGACCAGGAATTTGATGTCTGGTGTGACAAAGTTATTTTGGCTTTGGAGGAAAGCAAAAAGAATTTTTCTTAGGGGAAGAATATGAAGGATGAAAAAATGAGCAGAAAGGAATTAGTAAAGCGGATAGGCATGTCTTTTTTTGGAGTGATTATCTGTGCGATAAGCGTTGGCATTTTTAAAATAGCGGCGCTTGGCGTAGATCCATTCCAATCTTTTATGGCGGGCTTGGACTCTTTGATTCCTCTTGACTTTGGGCTTTTGTACATAATCGTAAACGCACTGCTTTTAACATTTGCCCTTATGTTTGACAGGCACTACATTGGAATTGCAACATTCATCAACCTGTTTTTGCTAGGCTACATTACCCAGTTCACTTATGACTTTTTAAAAACCATAATTGTAGACCCTTCGATTACGGTTCGCATTATATGCCTTGTAATTGGCGTAGTAGTAATTTGCTTTGGCTCTGCTTTTTACATGACGGCAGATCTTGGCGTTTCTACATACGATGCGGTGGCACTTATAATCTGCAACACTTGGAAAAAAGGAAAGTTCCAGTACGTAAGAATAATCACGGACATAATCTGTGTTATCCTTGGCGTGGGACTTTTTATTCTTGCAGGCGGAAAAATAGCTGCCATACCAACCATTGCCGGAATAGGAACAATCATAACCGCTTTCTTTATGGGACCTTTGATTGAATTCTTTAACGTTCACATTGCACGTCCCTTTTTGGCAAAAAAATAATTTTATGGTATAATGCCCTTATGAAAATTTTAGTCATAAACGAACTCTTAGAGAAAAAGCATATTGACCTTATAAATTCAAGTGCTGAAAAATATGGTGCAAAGGTTTTCTTTTACAAAAACGAAAAAGAAATTCCAAGCGACAATTTTGATGCAGACATTATTTATGGTTTTGCACCAAGCATCGTAAACACAAGCAAAAAGCTAAAGTGGCTTTGCGTTCCCTGGGCTGGTGTTGATTCAATAATGAAGCCTAACTATTTTGCAAACGAGGAATGTCTTCTTACAAATTCTGCCGGAGCATACGGTGTTTCCATTGCAGAACACATGATAGCAGTCTCGCTTATGATGATGAGAAGGCTGAATGAATTCTTTGCGGAAACCATGAATGGAAAGTGGCTTTACCCCAGACCGCAAAAATCCTTAAAGGATTGCAGAATAACCGTTTTGGGAACAGGCGACATAGGAACAAATTTTGCAAAGAGGGCAAAGGCTTTTGAACCAAAAATCATTACTGGAGTTTGCAGAAGCGGAAAATCAAATGAATCCTGCTACGACAAAGTTCTTAGCGTAAACGACCTGGACAAAATTTTACCCCAAACAGATTTGCTTGCGATGAGCCTCCCCGCCACAAATGAAACAAAGGGAATACTTTCGCGCGAAAGAATTTCTTTGCTTGCGGACGGAGCATACATAGTGAATGTTGGAAGGGGTTCTGCAATAGACGAAGATGCCTTGGCAGACAGTCTTGAAAGCGGGCATTTGGCAGGGGCTGCTCTGGATGTATTCCAAACGGAACCTTTGCCAAGCGGAAACAGACTCTGGAAAACAAAAAATCTTTTGATTACGCCTCACGTAGCAGGAAACTTGACCATTGACTACACCAAAGATAAGAACGTTCAAATGTTTTTGGACGACTTAAAGAATTTTATGGAAGGAAAAAAGCTGAACTATCTTGTTGACAAAAAACTTGGATACTAACAGGAGCTTTTATGAAGGAATACACGGCGCAAGTTTTTTCAGAAGAAAAATTTTCTCTTGGCGAGTCACCATTTTATGACTCACGCACAAAGGCAATAAGCTGGGTGGACATTCCAAAGGGAATCATCTACACAGAGACGATTGACGGAAAAAAAGATTCATTCTGCTTGGGACAGGCAATTGGTTCTGCAATTCCAGCAGAAAAAGAAGGAAGCTACATACTTGCCGCAACGGACGGGCTTTATCTTTTGGAAAAGGGAAATGCCACACTTATAAAAAGCCTAAAAGAATTTTACAAAACCTACCAGCGGTCAAACGATGCAAAGGCAGATTCACTTGGCCGATTGTGGTTTGGCTCTTCTGTTGATGACGACATTCACGAGGCAAGCGGAAACCTCTTTTTACTTGACGGAAAAAATGTTATCTGCAAAGAAGCCAACACAAAAATTTCCAACGGAATGGCATGGAGAAGCGACAATAAAAAATTTTATTTTTCCGACACACTGCAGCACGCAGTTTTTTCTTATGACTTTGATTTGGCCAGCGCAGAAATTTCAAACAAAAAAGTTCTGTTTACCCCTACAGAAGGAAATGGACTTACAGACGGAATGTGCATTGACAGAGAAGACAACCTTTGGGTTGCCATGTGGGGCGGAAGCAGAATCGAAAAGCGAAGCGGAAAAGACGGCTCTCTCATGGCCACAGTGCATGTAGACGCAAAGAATGTAACCTCCTGCTGCTTTATAGGAGAAGAACTGGACACACTCTTTATTACAACATCAGGAAATGGGCTTTCGGGAAAACATGACGGATGCCTTTTTACCTGCAAAGTTGACGCACTCGGAAAAGAATGCGACTACGTAAAGCTTTAGCAAATGCCTTCCTACATCTGTAAAAAAATCTGCAAGTATGTTATACTTAACGCATGGTTTTAAACATACTAGGACAGATAATTGGTTTTGTTGGTTCATTGTGCCTCCTGCTTTTTGGAATGAATATGCTTTCCGACGGTATTCAAAAGGGTGCCGGAAGCGGGTTGCAAAAGCTTGTCTCAAAGATTACCAAAAACAGGCTTTTTGCCATCCTGACAGGAATTGGTGTTACTGCTTTAATACAAAGCTCCGGTGCAACAACGGTTATGGTCGTGAGCTTTGTAAACGCGGAAATTCTTTCACTTGAACAGGCAATCGGTGTAATTTTTGGTGCAAACATAGGTACAACAGTTACCGCATGGATTGTGTCCATGTTCGGATTCAACTTTTCCGTATCGGCAGCAGCCATTCCAATCTTTGGATTTGGATTTGTCTTGAAGTACTTCAAGAAATTCAAGATTCATAACTTTGCAGAGTGCTTCATGGGATTTGCCCTGCTCTTTATGGGACTAGGCCTTTTAAAAGAAAGCCTTACTCTTGGCCCTGCGGCAACAAAAGCTTTCACAATGATTTCCGAACTTGGAATATGGGGAATTGTCATCGGAGTTTTAATCGGAGCAATAATCACAGCGCTCATTCACTCAAGCTCTGCAATGACCGCAATCGTCCTTACCATGGCTGCAAACGGCTCTTTAAGTTGGGCTCTTAGCGCGGCAATAGTTCTTGGAAGCAACATAGGCTCAACAATTGATGCTGTAATGTCAAGCTTTGGCGCAACAACAAACGCTAAGCGTACGGCATTTGTTCACGTTGCATTCAATGTAACAGGAACGCTGCTTGCACTCATAGTATTCAAGCCCTTCCTGGCTCTTGTTGACCTAATCATACCAGGCGCACCGGCAGACAACATCACAACACACATAGCAATGCTCCACACGATTTTTAACCTTTGTGCAACCCTGGTCTTCATTCCCTTTACAAACCAAATTGCAAGGCTTGCAAAAAAACTGGTTCCTGAATCACAAAAGGAAAAGGACGAGCATTACCACATGCCGGCTATCATTCCCCATTCAAGAATGAGCTCAGACTTGTACACCGTTCAGATTCAAGTGGAAATTTCAAAGATGGCCGCAAAAGTCATGGAGATGTACGACGAGATATGTAGCAGCTTTAGCAATAGCGATAAAATTGAAGAGTCAAACGAAACAATAAACAGGCTGGAAAATTATATAGATGAAATGTGCGTTGCAATAAATGATTTTCTGCAGAAGTGTTCCAGACTTCCAAATGCAAACGCCAACGACAGGCTGCATTTTTCAAAGCTCATCCACATTACGGATTCACTGGAAAATCTTAGTGACGAAACATGGTCAATAATGCACACGGTAAAAAAGTATATTGCCAACGAGGCCTACAATCAAGACGACGAAAGGACAAAAGAGATTACGGATTACCTTGAATTAATCAGGGTTTTCTTTGAACAGGTCTGCATGTATTTTACAGTCGGCATAACAAAAGAGCAAAGGGATTCGGGAGAAAAATTCAGAGAGAAAAACGACGAGATAAAACACAATCTGAACCAGGCCAGCCGCAAGCGCATTGAAGCAGGAATTGAAGTAAACAAAGAACTTCTCTACGTTGACATAATCAGGAAGATAGAACGCGCCGGATACAGCATCTGGTCAATCACCCAATCGATGTAATAGAAAAAGTCACAGGGGTAAAAATGGAAGCAAAGAATTCAAAGCTAGAATATTTTGACATAAAAAACCTTCCGCTTGTAGTAGACGTTGTTGTGCCGCTTTGGAGCCCGCCAATAGGAGACAAAGACTTTAAGCGCTTCAACGTTGAGTACATTGTAAGAATGAACATGTTTGACAACGACTTGAATTACCAGCTTGTTGATGCAGACGACGGAACCCTTCTTTCCTCCGCATTCTTGGCAAAAAAAGGAGATTCGAGCAAGGCTGACGAATGGTTTGCTGAAGCGTCAAAAAAATATCCTGACAATTTAAAAATCGCATCAAAGATGAGCCATGATTACATTGAACTTATGGACAAACGGACTTTTACCCTGATGAATGATGACGACATAAAGCTTTCTCTTTTTGTAAGCAGAAAGCCCGGCTGCGGTTCACTTATCATAGACCGGCTTTTACCCATGCTTCACAAGGAAGGATTTAAAAACCTTTACCTTTATACCGACTGCGACTGCAACTGGCAATGGTATGCAAAGCGGGGTTACACACTTGTTCAGGAAGACATCTACAAACCCTTTAGCGATGAACACGAAAAATACAAGACATATATTTTTAAGAAAGAAATTCAAGCATAACAGCAAGTGCCACTTCTGCTTTTCAAGAATCAAAAAAGATGCTAGAATATACCCAGAAAAAAAGGAAGTGAAAATTGAAAAAAGTAATATCTCTTTTTCTTCTTTGCATTATTTTTATAACATCACTTTGCGCCCAGGAATCTGAAGGCAGAAAAAAAGTTGTCTCTATTTTTGAAGCAGGCGGCCTTTGCCTAGACACGGCATTCACAAAGCCAATCGTAGCAGAAAATCTTGACGAAGCTTACAATGGGATTTCTTTACAGGCAGGATTTTTTTCCTCTTTCTTTGGAGTAAACCTAGCCCTTGACTGGCAGTACATCAATGACACAAACTATTTACCGCTTGAACTTGCTTTTAACCTTCATTTGCCAATATCATTTTTTAACGGAGCATTTCATTTTGACCCTTATGCAGGCATAGGCGGAGACCTTTGTTTATGGAACGACAATCCCATATACGGCTTTTCCTGGACGGGTGGCCTAAGGATTTTAATTCCCAACTACATGCTGGGAGTAAATGCTTTTTACAAACATTCCTATTATTTTCCCATAAGAAAAACAGACAGCAAGGTAGACGTAGGAAAAATTGGAATAGGAGTAACATTATTTATTGATAGCAGTGGGTTTTAGCACATGAAAAAAAACAAGAAATTTTTATTGACTTTAATTATTTTAATGATGGCTCAGATGCTTTTTGCAGGAGAAATGAGAAGTGATGACCCTTCTAAAAAAGATGCAAGGATAAAAAAAACAGAAGAAGTTTGTGAAATATATAGAAACCTAAAAGGGACTGTTACAAAGGAAAGTGCCCTAAAATTTAAGGAATACCTTTCCGATGAATTTACCAAGGGCATTACGGCCACCCAATACAAGAACATCATAAAAATGTTTTCCTTGGATACGCCTCCCATTGATGAAGGCTCCTCCCTTGAAGAAAAGAAACTTGTTCTTTCATATTATCTTCTGGAAAAATACTGGCCAAGCGGTTTTAATTCTATATGGACAAAAAGTTCCCTTTCTGACGGCAACGGCACTACTTGGCCCAAAACCGAAATTACAGATATGCAAGATGCAAATAATTTTTACATAAGCTGGACAAAAGAAAAGGACGACTGGTACATTTATGGAATGGAATATGACGAAAAGTCCCCTTTGCACATGAGGGAAAAGAAATATGATTTTAACAACGACAAGGCATTGAATGTTTTTGTTGCACAAAGATATGAAATGCTTTTTCTAGCGTGTGCAACATTACCCCTTCCGCTTACAAAAGAAAATTTTGAGCGCTACTATCCTGGCGGATATTTAAGATTTAAGGAAGGAAAGAATATTTATTTTACTGCAGGTTGCAGCTGGCAGTTGACAGACTTGGCGAATTATTTCTTTTTTGACGCAGGCGTAGAAGGCAGATTTAACATTTTCTTTGGCGAGCATTTTTCCATATCTCCAGAATTAGCCGCAATCGGAAAACTAAACCTTGTTACAAGCGATCCGTCTGTTGGCATAGCAGGAGAAGGAAGCCTAACCTTTCACTTTATAAACGATTCTGGATTTGACAGCCTTGCAATAAAAGCATTTTACCAGCATTCATTTATTTTTCCATTTAGGAAAGAGTCAGACCGCTTTGACTTAGGAGCAATCGGACTGGGCTTCTATATTAATTTTTGACGGTATTTTTTGAAGTGAATTGTAGACGGCAAAGGAACCTACGCCGCCATGGAGGGGCCCGCGGAGCGGGTTGCCGCCAGGCAATGGAGCGGGAAGGGCCCCGCGGAACCCCGGAACGGCGGTGGCGCATAGAGACTTTTGCTCGAATTAGACAAGGAAGAAAATGGTAGAGCAATTAGAACTTCGTCCATAAAAACACCGTCCAAAGAAACATGCATAATACGAAGAAGCAAAAATGATAGGCAGCACTTGGCGGCAGCACACTCATAGTAAACGCACACAGCCAAGCAGTCATTACGGCTCACAGGGAGAAGGCAAATACATAACGTAGACTTGGCAGGGGTTTGCCTGATCCCAAAAGAGGGGGAAAATTTCCAGTTCTTTGAATCCGCATGACTGATAGAATTTGTTGGTTTTGTCGTAGTCTTCGTAATAACCTTCCGCTACGGTTTTTACCTGCATGAAGGTGTAGCCTTTTTGGCGGGCAATTTCTACTGCTTTTTGAACCAAGGCACGGCCTATTCCCTTTCTGTGGAATTCTTTTAGGACTCCCATTACGGCTATTTCTACGGTGGCTTTTCCGGTCTGCTTTAGGCACAAAAAACCCGCATAGCCATTGTCTTCTGCAGCGATGAAGATGAAGTTAACGCATTCTGAAATATACTGCTCACGACTTTCTTCTACTTCAAACCATTCGGGAAGGGCTTCTAGTATTTGCCTACAGATTTTTTGCTTTTGCTGGCTTTGGGTTATTTCTACTATTTGTTGCATAAGTTTTTTTTTCCTGCAATATTTTTCTAAAATTAATATGACATATTGCTGTCATATTTTTTATGATATACTAAAGGCATAAAAACTACAAGACGACGGAGGTGCTGCATGCCAAGACCCAAAACAAAAGATGAACTTTTACTTGCCGCAAGGGAAAACTACGAGGAGCTTACAAAGATGGTTGACGGGCTTACGGAAAAGGAACTTAACACGCCATTTGACTTTTCTGGTCAGCCTAGCAAAAAGGAGGCCCACTGGAGCCGCGATAAAAATGTCCGCGACGTTTTAGTCCATCTTTACGAGTGGCACCAGCTGATGCTTAAATTTCCCAAAAACAATTCCGGCGTTACGGACAAGAAAAGTGCCATTGCCTTTTTGCCGCCGGATTACTCTTGGAAAACTTACGGCGCTATGAACCAGATGTTCTGGAAGATTCACCAAGACACAAGCCTTGAAGAAGCAAAGAAGATGCTTGCAAAAAGCCATGCACAGGTTATGAAGATGATTGAAGGCTACACGAATGAGGAGCTTTTTATGCCAAGGCATTTTGCCTGGACAGGAAATTCGTCTCTTGGAGAATACTGTGTTAGCAATACCTCAAGCCACTATGCCTGGGCAATAAAGAAAATCAAGGCTCACAAGAAGAACTGCAAGTAATTACTCTTTTTCCACAATGCCTGAAAGAAAGTGAATCACTTCTTCTGTTGCAAAATAGTCTTCGTGGCTGATTCCGTGGAATATCTTACATTCAGCGGGGGAAGCTGATGAAGAATACAAGGCGGCAAGTTTTTGCTGAAGGCTGGCAGAAAGGGTTTTGTCTGCATCGGAGCCTATAATTGTTATCGGGCAGACAGTCTTTTTTGCGTACTGGTCTGGGCGGATGTTGTTTTTGATGAAGACTTTGAGAGGCCCCCAGAATATTGGGATAATCTTGTTGTACAAGTCGGAAAGATTTCTGTAGCCAGAGGCAAGTACGAGATGCTTGCATTCCCTTACGCTTGCAAGGTATGCTGCCATTCCGCATCCATAGCTGTGGCCAAAGACGTAAATGTCCCTGTCTGGGTAGCGGCTTTTGGCATAGTCATACAAATCCGTGGCGGACTTTTGCATAGTCTGCAAATTCATCTTTCCCCTGCTCTTTTGGCTTCCATAGTAGTCTACAGAAAGAAAGGGGCAGCCAAAAAGCCCTCCGTACATTCCAACCGAATTGTAGGCAATGTACATTGAGCCTCCAAAGAAGAGGATTACGCTTGAAGATTTTGAATCAAGATTGTAGCCGTAGCCATAGAGACTTTCCTTGCCGCTTGCTTTTATTTCCAACTCTATGGGTTCATACCTTACTTCTTTGAATTTTCTGTCGCCCTTATAAAAGGAATATGAAATGAACTGCATAAGCCCATCACTTGCAAAAAATATGATTAGGACAATCATGACTGTCTTTAGCAGAACATAGGCAACACTCACTTTTTTCTTCTCCATATCAGACTGCTCTCTTTGACTTGCTCTGTTTGAGTGCTCTGTTTGAGCCATTCTCTTGGCAAAAGGCGCATGAAAAACACACGCTAAAACAAAAAAACCGCCCGTATAAGGGGCGGTTATGCTAAACAAGTATTCGCTGTTTAGGCTGAAGGTGCTTCTTCTGCAGCAGGAGCTTCTGCGGCAGGTGCAGCAGCGGCGGCAGCTTTCTTTGCTACTTTTGCTTCTGCACGAGCTTTGTTCTTCAAGTTAGCTTTACAGAATTTGCAAATCTTTACCTTCTTTCCGTCAACGTCCTGTTCGTAAAGGGTCTTAATCTGTTCTGTACCGCAAATGCCGCAAACGCCACGGCCATGATTTGGTTCTTTACGGATACCTGTTCCACGATGTGCTTTAGACATGGCTTACTCCTTTGCAGCTTCAGCTTTTTCAGCCTTTGCTTTCTTTGTAGACTTTTTTTCGTTCTTGTCAGAATCTGGTTCCGGAAGCTTGTAATCTACCAGCTCAAGAATTACCATCTCTGCTGCATCGCCCTGGCGGAATCCCATCTTTAGAACGCGGGTATAACCACCGTTGCGTTCCTTCATGCGGGGACCGAGCTCTGTGAACAATTTGTTCAAGATTCTTTCGTCTGCAATGAATTTTGCTGCAATTCTTCTGTTGTGAACTGTATCAACCTTTGCGCGAGTGATTAATTTCTCGGCATACCTACGAGCTTCGGCAGCCTTTGCCTTTGTAGTAGTAATGCGTTCATACTTAAACAAAGAGGCTACCATATTGCGTAACATTGCACGGCGGTGTGCAGATGTGCGTGAAAGCGGATTAAATCCAATTTTATGATTCATTCGTTTCGTCCTTCTGTTTGCGTAACACAACATCCTTTACATGGCTATAATCAGTCATGCCTAAAGACAAACCGCGCTCGGCCAGTTTTTCCTTGATTTCCTCAAGGCTCTTTTTACCAAAGTTACGGGTCTTTGTAATGTCGTCTTCCGTTTTCTTGGTTAATTCACCCAATGTGTGAATATTTGCATTCTTAAGACAGTTTGAACTACGCACAGACAGCTCAAGGTCTTCCACCTTAGTATCGAGCAACTGGCGGATTCTTGTGTCACCTTCTTCACCATCATCGCTTGAAGAGTATTCGCTTTCGTTGAAGTTAACAAAAATTGCGAAGTAATCTTTTGCAATCTTTGCTGCATCAGCAAGAGCATCTTCCGGACTAATGGTTCCATCGGTCCAAATCTCAAGAATTAACTTGTCATAATCGTTGCGCTGACCAACACGGCATGGTTCAATAGAATATTTTACCTTTGGTACCGGAGTAAAGATACAGTCCATTGGAATTGTTCCAACAATTTCCAGATAGCGTTCATTTACTTCAGCAGGCACATATCCCCTGCCACAGTCAACCTGAATGTCAAACTCAAGATGAGCGCCTTCCATCATTGTAAAGAGTTCAAGACCCTTTGTCATGATTTCAAGCTGGCCTACCTTTTCAAGGTCTTCACTTTTTACAGTGCCAGGCCCATGGAATTCGTAATGAATAGTATCCTGTTCAACATCCCGAGGCAAGCGCAAGCGAATCTGTTTTAAGCTGTTCAAGACTTCCAACGTATCTTCGGAAATATTCGGTATTGCCTCAAATTCACCGGAGATAAGGTGCGGAACTCCATCTGCGTCATAAGAACTAATCTGAACTGCGGAAATTGCATATCCCTGGATAGAAGAGAGCAATACACGGCGCAAGGTATTTCCTACCGTTGTACCGAAGCCCGGTTCAAAAGGATAAGCAGTAAACTTACCGTAGTTTGGATTCTGCTCCTGATGCTCAAATGTTATGCCTTTCGGTTTTTTAAACCCCTTAAGGAGATTTTTACGAGCCATCTGAACTCCTTATTAATTGGGAAAGCCTTTTTGCCGGCCATCCTTTTTAATCAGTGCTGCAATAAAACCCAAAAGATTTACTGCATGAACACTCGTTCTGAATAACAGCAGGCTGAAAACAGCAGTTCTGCCGTATTCCCTAATTCAACACAAATCCAGAATTACATGCGGCGCGTCTTGCGCGGACGGCATCCATTGTGCGGAATTGGAGTAGTATCAGAGATAGACTTTACCTTAAGGCCTAAAGTTCCAAGAACACGAATCGCATTTTCACGACCGATTCCAGGTCCCTTTACAAACACATGAACTTCACGCAAACCATAGCCAGCTGCGCGCTGAACTGCAGTTTCTGCAACAGACTGTGCTGCAAACGGAGTAGACTTCTTTGCCCCGCGGAATCCCAAGCCACCAGAAGAAGCCCAAGAAATTGCGTTTCCACGAAGGTCTGTAATTGTCACAATCGTGTTGTTGAAGGTTGCCTGAATGTAAACATTACCTTCAAATACACTCTTTTTCTCTTTTCTTTTTTTGCTGTTAGAATTTGTTGCTGCTGGCATTATTTACCTCCGCTTAAGCCTTCTTCTTGTTGGCAACTGTCTTCTTCTTACCCTTGCGAGTACGAGAATTTGTACGGGTGCGCTGACCGCGTACTGGAAGACCCTTGCGATGGCGGCTGCCACGGTAGCTTCCGATGTCAATCAGGCGCTTAATGTTAAGACCAATCTCTGTGCGGAGACGACCTTCTGTCTTGTAGTTGTCATCGATAGCTTTGCGGATTTTAGCCAGTTCGTCTTCTGACAAATCGTTAATCATTCTTCCGGGTTCTGTGCCGGTAAGTTCGCAGATGTGCAATGCCGCTGAACGGCCGATTCCGTAGATATAAGTCAAAGCAATCTTTACTTGCTTGTTTGGGAGGTCAACTCCCGCAATACGTGCCATCAGTTACTCCTCAACCCTGTCTCTGCTTATGCTTTGGGTTAGAACAGATAATGCGGATAATTCCGTTTCTCTTGATAACCTTACACTTGTCGCAAATGGGCTTTACACTGGTTCGTACTTTCATAAAAAGTCCCCCTGGTAATACAGTGATAGTTGTTTTATTGAATCATGGCAGTTCGAAGTAACATCGCTTCTATATAATAGAAGACTGTTTACCATGAACTACAATTCAATACCACCGCTCCAATATAGAAGCGGTGTATTAATATATCATATATTACCAAATTTAATCTAGTCCTAACCGCATAAATTCTTAACTTTTTACTAAAGTTTTCTATAAATTACGCGGTTTTAAGCCTTTCTTTGTAAATCCATCGTGGTGATGCATCTTAAGCAAGGCTTCTACCTGGGCCATTGTATCAAGGTCAACGCCAACAATAATCAGCAACGAAGTACCACCCATAAGCATTGCAACTTCCTGGGGGAACTTGAACACAATCTGAATAATTGTAGGGATAACTGCAATCAATGCAAGATACAACGAACCGGGAAGTATCAGACGGTTCAACACCTTCTGAAGATATTCCTCAGTTTTGTCTGTTCTGATTCCTGGAATGGAACCACCGTTTTCGCGGATTTGCTTTGCGATCTCTGTGGGGTTCAGGGTTACCTGTGTGTAGAAGTATGCAAAGAAAATGATCAACAGAACTTCGATTGCGTTATAAAGAATTCCGAGCGGATTGAGTGCAACAGAAACTTTGCTGAGCCATGTAGCCCTGCTTGCCATACCGGTTGCGAGCTGCAAAGGCAAAGTCAAGAATGCAGATGCAAAAATTATCGGAATTACTCCAGACGGATTGATTTTAAAAGGTATATATGTACTTTGTCCGCCATACATCTTACGGCCAACAACACGCTTGGCGTAGTGCACGGGGATTTTGCGTTCACCAGACTGCTCGTAAACAATCAGACCGATAATTGCAAGGTACATAAAGAAGGCAACGATGACAAATACGATGTTTACACCGTTTGTGCCTTCCCTAACCTGATTAATCAAATTCCAAATTGCTCCAGGCATACGGGCAACGATACCGGCGAGAATCAGAACAGAAATACCGTTCCCAACTCCGTGCGCAGTAATCTGATCGCCTATCCAGACGGTTATCATAGAACCTGTCGTAACCGTAAGGATTGCCAGAATATTGAAATGAACTTTGTCCAGTACTATCACTCCAGGAACCTGCTGGTTGATAGAATCAGCATAAACAGTGATTACCGCGGACTGAATGATACAAACAAAGATTGTACCGATTCTAGTCCAAGCGGCAACCTTCTGCTGACCGCCTTCTTCCTGCGCGATTCTTTTGAGTGACGGAAAAATGACAAGCGCGAGCTGAAGGATAATCTGTGTAGAAATGTAAGGCATAACACCCAACATGAACACAGAGAAACGCTCAAACGCGCCGCCTGCAAAAAAGTCCATATAATTGGCAAAAGCGCTTTCCGCGGTATTTCCCAAACTTTCAAAATAACGCAGAAGCAAGGATGCGTTAATGCCCGGAATAGTCAAAACGCTTCCCAGGCGGAATATAGCCAGAATGAACAAAGTAAAGAGAAGCTTTGAACGCAACTCTTTAACTCTGAAAACATTTACTACAGGATTGCTTGCCATTTTTCACTCCACGTCTTATTTTGTTTCAGCTTTTGCTTTGTCGGCTTCTTCTGCAACCTTTACGCTGCCGCCAACCTTTTCGATCTTCTCTTTAGCAGAAGCAGAAACTTTATCAACGTCAATATTAAGCTTCTTAGTAATGTCTCCATCACCCAAAATCTTAATAAGAGTCTTGTTCTTAGAGAGCAATCCCTTAGCCTTAAGAGACTCACGGTTTACGGTTTCTCCGTCAGCATACTTTTCTTCCAACTGCTTCAAGTTGAAAATAGAGAATTCCTTCTTAAAGCGGGCGTTAGAAAAGCCTCTGCGGGCAATGCGGCGATACAAAGGCATCTGTCCGCCTTCAAAGCCAACATACGGAACTGCGCTACCGCTTCTTGACTGCTGGCCCTTGTTACCCTTACCGGCAGTAGAACCGAGTCCTGATGAAGAACCGCGGCCAACTCTGCGCTTAGGTCTATTGGCACCCTGAGGTGCATGCAACATAAAATCTGACATTAGTCAATCTCCTCACATTTTACAAGGTGTGCAACAGCACTAACCATGCCCCTTACAGAAGGATTGTCTTCATGCTCTACAACAGAATTAATCTTCTTAAGACCAAGACTGCGAACCGTGGCACGCTTATCAGGCTTCTGCCCGATAACGCTTCTAATCAATTCAATGCGTAATTTCTTTGCCATGATTAACCCCACATCTCTTTAAGAGTCTTTCCGCGGCTCTGAGCCACTTCGCGGGCATTCATAAGCTTGCTTACTGCATCAAAAGTTGCACGGACAACGTTTACAGAAGTCCTTGATCCCTGTGACTTAGAGATAACATCAGTTACTCCAGCAGCATCCATTACTGCGCGGACAGCACCACCTGCGATAACTCCAGTACCAGGGCAAGCAGGCTTGAGCAAAACAGATGAACTCTTGTATTTACCGATAATCTCGTGCGGAATTGTTCCGTTCTTCAAAGGAACTCTAGAAAGATTTGCCTTTGCGCGGTCAATGCTCTTTCTAATAGCTTCCGTAACATCGTTAGCCTTTCCGAATCCGTAGCCAATGCGTCCTTTCTGGTCGCCTACGACAGTAAGGGCAGAGAAAGCCATGCGGCGTCCACCTTTTACGGTCTTTGAAGTGCGGTTCAACTTTACAAGTTTTTCAACGAATTCATCGGCCGGTTTTCTTTCAGCGCGTCTCTGGCGTTCGTTTTCCATAACCACTCCTAAAATTCAATCCCGGCTTTGCGGGTAGCGTCTGCAAGAGCTTTTACAACACCGTGATAGAGGTAACCATTGCGGTCGAACACAACTTTGCTTATGTTCTTATCCTTCAGGCGTGAACCAAAAGCTTCACCGAGTTTTGCTGCACTGTCGATGTTAGCCTTGAGTGCAATAAAATCCTTTTCCAATGTAGAGATGGAAGCAAGAGTCTTGCCTTCATCATCATTAATAGCCTGGACATAGAGGTTGCGTCCGCTCTTGTAAACTGTCATGCGAGGGCGTTCTGCAGTACCGTAAATAGTCTTGCGGATGTGAATCTTTCTGTGAAGGCGTCTTCTTTGTTTATCGCTTAATTTCTTGAACATATCAATTCACCTTATTTTACACCAGTCTTACCGACTTTACGTCTGATAACTTCTGTTTCATAGCGAATACCCTTACCCTTGTAAGGCTCAGGTCCACGAAGCTTGCGTATATCAGCGCTGAACTGACCAACGAGCTGCTTATCGATACCAGCGATAGTAACTTTTCCGTCCTTATCTGCTGTTACAGTAAGGCCTTCAGGAATGATTGCGATGAATTCATTGGAATATCCAAGGTTCATAACAAGTTCCTTGCCCTTAACTTCTGCACGATAACCAACACCAGTGATGATAAGTGTCTTTGAGAAACCGTTTGTTACGCCTGTTACCATGTTGGAAATGAGCCTCTGGTACAAACCGTGGGCTGCAGACGCATTCTTAGAGCCGTCAGAAGGATTAACAACAAGTTCAGAGCCTTTTACGTCAATCTTTACAAGGTTGTTGAACTTCTGCTTAAGTTCGCCTTTCGGTCCTTTAACAGATATAACATCACCGTCTACTTTTACAGTAACACCGCCAGGGATAGCGACAGGAAGTTTACCAATTTTTGAAGCCATTGTTTTCTCCTATTACCATACCGTGCAAATCAACTCGCCGCCGACCATCTTTTCAGATGCCTTTTTGCCAGTTGTAACACCAGTTGATGTTGAAATGATTAAAGTGCCGTAACCGTTGTAAACACGGGGCAAATCCTTATAGCCTGAATACACGCGGCGACCAGGTGTAGAAATCTTCTTCATACCGTGGATTACCGGTGCATTTGAATCATCATATTTCAAGAATACGCGGATTACATTGCGACCGTCATCATCCTGAACCTTCTTAAAGTTCTTGATGTATCCTTCTGTCTTAAGGATCTTGACAATCTCAAGTTTCATCTTTGAAGTCGGTACGTCAACCTTTTCGTGACCGGCTCTTGCCGCGTTCTGGACTTTAGAGAGCATATCTGCTACTGGGTCTGAAGCTGCCATTTCTTTCCTCCTGCCACTACCAAGATGACTTTGTGACGCCTGGTAAAAGGCCTTCACTTGCTAATTTGCGGAAACAGATACGACAAATCTTAAACTTCCGCAAATATCCGTGTGGACGACCGCAAATCTGACATCTATTATATTTTCTAGTGCTGTATTTCGGAGTCCGCTGACATTTGATAATCAATGATTTCTTAGCCATGAGCTTGTTCCTTATTTCCTAAACGGCATGCCGAACTTGTCAAGAAGGGCACGAGCTTCGCTGTCTGTGCGAGCGCTTGTTACTATACTGACGTTCATACCAGAAATCTTGACGATTTTATCAAAGTCGATTTCCGGGAAGATAATCTGTTCAGTAATACCAAGAGAGAAGTTTCCGTGTCCGTCAAAGCCTGTGGCCTTGATTCCGCGGAAGTCCTTAACGCGCGGGAGAGCTACGTTAATCAGGCGATCGAGGAATTCATACATGATGTTTCCGCGAAGAGTAACCATTGCACCGATTTCCTGTCCTGCACGAAGTTTGAAATTTGCAATACTTTTCTTAGCTCTTGTCTTAACAGCTTTCTGGCCGGTAATCTGAGTGAGATCCGTAACTGCAGCATCAAGAAGTTTCTTATTCGTGAGAGCTTCGCCAACACCCATGCTAACAACAATCTTTTTGATTGCCGGAATCTGCATAACTGATGTATAACCCAGTTCCTTAAACAGTTCGGGGGCGTACTTTTCCTTATAGACTTTCTTAAGCCGTGGTACGTAATTTTCCATTACAGTTTTTCTCCACACTTGCGGCATACACGAATTTTTGTATCGCCGTCAATTTTATATCCTGCTCTAACAGGCTTGCCGCACTTTTTGCAAACAAGCATCACGTTAGAAATATCCAACGGGGCTTCAACTTCAGCAATTCCACCGGCATCCTGCTGGCTTCTTCTTTTGATAGCCTTCTTTACAAGGTTTGCACCGCCAACGATAACGCGGCAGTGTTCGCCCTTTTCAAAGACACGCACGATTTCGCCGCGCTTGCCCTTGTCCTTTCCGGAAATGATTTCTACGTTGTCACCCTTATGAATCTTGCGGTTGATTTTCATGATTCACAAACTCCTTACAATACTTCCGGAGCAAGGGATATGATCTTCATGAAATCCATATCACGCAACTCACGGGCTACAGGTCCAAAAATACGTTTTCCCTTAGGATTCTTGTCTGCATCAACGATAACACATGCGTTATCATCGAAGCGGATGTAAGTTCCGTCTGGGCGGCGGTATTCCTTCGCAACACGAACGATAACCGCTTTCTGTACTGTTCCTTCTTTTATTGTAGATGTAGGAATGGCTTCCTTAACAGCTACCACAACGATGTCGCCAATACCTGCATAACGGCGGTGTGTTCCACCAAGAACCTTTATGCACTGAACCAATTTGGCTCCGGAGTTATCGGCAACAGTTAACTTTGACTGCATCTGAATCATAATCCAATACTCCTTAAAGCTTATTTGGCTCTTTCAATAACTTCAGCAAGGCGCCAGCACTTGTCTTTGCTGATAGGTGCGCATTCAACGATTCTTACTGTGTCGCCTTCGTGCGCATCATTCTTTTCATCGTGTGCCTTACATTTCTTTGTACGTGTAACGTACTTCTTGTAAAGGCTGTCCATTTTCTTTGTATCGATAGAAACAACGATGGTCTTATCCATTTTGTCACTAGTGACGATACCTACGAATGAACGTTTAGCACCTTTTGTCTTCTGTACTGTCTGTTCTTCCACGGGTCAGCTCCTAGTTTTTTGCAGCAATTGATTCAAGAGCAGCCTTTCTGAATTTCTCCAGATCCTGCTGATGAATGAAAGTATTCAAGCGTGCGATTTCGCGGCGCATTGTACGTTTCTGCACTGGATTTTCTACATGTCCAACAACCGCCTGGAAACGGAAGTCCATGTATTTTCTCTTAAGTTCATCCCGCTTAGCAACAAGTTCGTTGTAAGACAGTTCCTTGTCCTTCTTTTTTTCGGATTTAGCCATATCTTACTCCTTATTCCACTGTTGGGCGGAATGCAACTTTTGTCTTGATTGGCAGTTTGCTTGCTGCAAGGTGCATTGCCTTTTCAGCAAGGTTCTTTTCGATTCCACCAACTTCAAACAGAATCATGCCTGGCTTGATTACGGCAGCCCAGAACTCTGGAGCTCCCTTACCCTTACCCATACGGGTGTCAGCAGGCTTCTTTGAAACAGGCTTGTCTGGGAATATACGAGTCCAAACCTGTCCCTGGCGGTTGATGCAGCGGTTGATTGCAACACGGGCAGCTTCAATGTGCTTTGCCTGAAGCCATACCGGTTCCATAGCAACAAGTGCTACATCACCAAAATCTACATAGTTATCGCGGGTAGCGTTTCCCTTTGGACGACCGCGCTGAACTTTGCGGTGCGCAACTCTTTTAGGACTAAGCATTTTCTACTTTTCCTCCATCAGATTTCGGAGCACGACCCTTGCGTTCACCGTTTGAGCGTTCGCGGCGGGGCTTCTTTACGATGTCTCCTGCATCTTCGTTCTGCTCATGACCGTAGTTCATTCCGTTGTAAACCCATACCTTCACACCGATTTTTCCGTATGAAGTAAGAGCTTCGAAGAAACCGTAGTCAATGTCAGCACGGAGTGTGTGCAGAGGAACTCTTCCTTCCTTGTGCTCTTCAGAGCGTCTCATTTCTGCTCCGCCGAGACGTCCGGAAAGACGAATCTTGATTCCCTGTGCTCCGCCCTTCATTGCATTGGAAGTAGCCTGCTTAAGAGCCTTGCGGTATGAGCCGCGGCCTACAAGCTGGCGCGCAATGTTCTGAGCGATAAGAGAAGCGTTGATTTCGGCACGTTTTACTTCCTTTATTTTAATCTGTACCTTCTGTGTCAACTGCTTCTGAATATCAGCGCTAATCTTTTCGATTGTAGCACCCTTTACACCAATAATAACACCCGGGCGTGCTGTGTGAATCACAATTGTAACACGCTGCGGATGACGAACAATCTCGATTTCGGCAATGTCTGCGTTCTTGCATTCAGGAAGACTGTTTACCAACTTACGGATTTTGATGTCTTCAAGAAAGAGATCTGCATATTCCCTTGGATCTGCATACCAACGGGACTGCCATGTCTTGTTTACTCCAAGACGTAAACCGATAGGACTAACTTTCTGACCCATGTTATTTACCCGCCTTTTCGTCAACGATTACAGTGATATGGCACATACGCCTAAGGAGCTGGTCTGCACGGCCGCGGCCACGGAACCATACCCTCTTAAGACGGGGACCTTCGTCGATGCGAATTTCCCTTACATACAACATATCTTCATCCAACTTCTTGTTTGCATAAAGTGCATTTGCAACAGCAGACTTTAAAGTTCCGCTGATAAGACGTGCACCCTTCTGAGGCATAACATCAAGGATAGCAAGAGCTTCTGTTGTTGACTTGCTTCTTATTACATTGGCTACAGGACGAACCTTTGTAGGTGATGCAATAAGGAACTTGGTTGTAGCAACATAGCCGGGCTGTTCCGGTCTGTTAGCAGCGCGCACGCTCTTCTTAAGCCTGCGTTTTGTTTCTTTGTTCTCAGTTTCAGCCATAATCTTGCTCCTTATTTACCTGCAGATTTGTCTGTACCGCCGTGGCCCTTGAATGTACGTGTAGCAGCAAACTCGCCGAGCTTGTGGCCAACAAGGTTTTCTGTTATGTACACAGGAATCCAGGACTTGCCGTTATGAACGGAAATAGTGTTTCCAACCATTTCCGGGATAATTGTGGAGCAGCGGGAATATGTTTTAATCATCTTCTTGTCAGCTGCTGCCGCCTTATTCATTTCTGTTACCTTTTTGTAAAGTGATTTATCTACAAAAGGTCCTTTTTTTACAGATCTAGACACTTTCTACTCCTCGCTCTACTTCTTGCGGCGACTAATAATGAAGCGGTTGGAAGGCTTCCTCTTATTGCGCGTCTTGTAACCACGACAAGGCTGTCCCCAAGGAGTAACAGGCAAGTGTCCCTTACCTGCACCTTCACCACCACCAAGCGGATGGTCAACAGGGTTCATAGCCATACCACGAACTGTCGGGCGGATGCCTCTCCAGCGGTTGCGGCCTGCTTTACCCAGTTTTGTGTTCATGCGTTCTTCGTTGCCTACGATACCGATTGTAGCATAGCACTTGCCATGGATGCGGCGAAGTTCTCCAGAAGGAAGCTTAATTGTAACATAGTCGCCTTCTTTTGCAGCAATCAAAGCACCTGCACCGGCAGAGCGAACAAGCTGTCCACCACGTCCGAGCGTAAGTTCAATATTGTGTACTGTAAAACCAACAGGAATTACGGAAAGCGGAAGTGCGTTTCCAACTGTAGGTGTTGCATTCTCACCGGACATAATCTTCTGACCAACAGTCAAATTCTTTGGAGCGATGATGTAGCGCTTTTCTCCGTCTGCATATGCAATCAAAGCAATGTTTGCACTGCGGAATGGATCGTATTCAATAGTTTTTACAGTTCCAGGAATACCGTGCTTGTCGCGCTTAAAGTCGATGTCACGATATCTTCTCTTGTGACCGCCACCCTGGTGACGAACAGAAATCCGTCCGCCTGCGCCACGGCCAGCATGAGCTTTAATACCGTGAGTAAGGCTTTTTTCGGGTTTATCGGCTGTCAGTTCTTCACGAACCAAATCAACACGGCCACGTGTACCTTTTGAATAAGGTTTGTATATCTTAAGAGCCATATGGTTCCCCTTAATTATCGTTCAAAGGCTTAAGCGCCTTCAAACACCTTGATTGTTTCGCCAGGAGCAAGCTTAACGATTGCTTTCTTCCAGCTAGCTGTTTTGCCAGGCTTACCACGAAGTCTTTTTGTCTTTCCCTTTACGTTGATTGTTGTGCAGTCCACAACCTTTACGTTAAAGAGTCTGCGTACAGCTTCCTTAATCTGAATCTTCGTAGAAGCAGGGTCTACTTTGAAAGTATACTTGTTTTCTTCACGAAGAAGTGTAGCTTTTTCAGAAAGAATAGGTTCAATAAGAACATCTTCGTATGTCATTATTCAGCCTCCACTTTTTCAAAGAATTCTGAAAGATTCTTTGCAGCACCTTCAAGCATAACAATCTTTCTTGCATAGAAGAGGTCATGTGCGCGAAGGCGGTTGAAAGAAAGGAATGAAACATAAGGAAGGTTCCTACCAGCCTGCTTAATAAGCTTGTCATCGTCCTTCAAGAGGATGACTGTGCGGTAGTCTTCTGCCTTGTCGCCCTTCTTCTGATGAGTCTTGCCAGCACCAGTTCTAAGAACAGGTTCAAACTTTACAGGTGCATTCTTTGCGAGGGAGTCAAGAACCTTTACGAGATCCTTTGTCTTTCCGCTTTCAATGCTGAAGTCTTCAACAACTGTAAGTCTGTCGTTCTGAGCCTGAAGGCTAAGAATCGTCTTCATTGCAAGGCGCTTCTCTTTCTTAGGGATATAATAGCTGTAATCACGTGGCTTTGGTCCAAAAATTGTACCGCCACCAACTGTAATCGGAGACTTTTTGTCACCGCGACGTGCGTTTCCTGTTCCCTTCTGCTTATAAGGCTTGGCATTGCTGCCGTGAACTTCTGCGCGTGTCTTTGTACAAGCTGTTCCAACACGTTTATTTGCTAATTCGTTTGTGATGGCGTAATAGATAACGTCTTCGTTGACTGGGAGTCCGAAAATTTTATCGTCAAGATTAATAGTCCTGAGTTCTTTACCATCGGTTGAATAGACTTTCTTTTCCATACTATTCCTCGACCTTATTTCTTAACAGCAGCCTTAACAATAAGCGTGCTGTCTTTTGTCCCAGGAACTGCACCGCGTACCATTAAAACTTTAAGCTCAGGGTCTACTTTTACAACCTTGAGATTCTGAACTGTAACACGATCACAACCCATGTGGCCAGGCATCTTAATATTCTTAAGTGTGTGTCCCGGAGTTGTACAGCATCCAGTGCCGCCGGCTTCCCTATGGAACTTAGAACCGTGAGTTGCTCTACCACCATGGAAACCCCATCTCTTCATTACGCCCTGGAAACCCTTACCCTTAGAGGTAGCGGTTACATCAATAAAGCGCACCTTGTCAAAAAGCTCAACGCCAATCTGGTCGCCGACTTTTACTTCGCCATCAAAATCGCGGAATTCTTTCAAGTGCCGCTTTGGCGTAACGTTTTCAGGGAACTGCTTTGCATAAGGCTTTGTAACATTCTTGGCCTTCATGTCTTCAAAACCAAGAACAACAGCGTTATAACCGCACTTTTCCTCTGTCTTTGTAGCAATGACCGTATTCGGTTCGACGCGGATCACGGTTACTGGTGTCAGATTTCCGTTTTCGTCAAAAACTTGGGTCATTCCCACTTTTTTTGCTATCAGACCTTTCATCTGAATACTCCTAACTAGGCCGCCATCCCGATCCAAGGGACCGTACCCTTTATTTCAATAATTAAATTATTGCTTGATTTCTACTGCAACACCTGCAGGAAGTTCCAACTTCATAAGTGAATCCATCACTTCTGAAGAAGGTTCAAAAATATCAATAAGGCGCTTGTGTGTGCGCATCTCAAACTGTTCGCGTGATTTTTTGTTAACAAAAACTGAACGCAACACAGTTACCTTGTTGATCCTTGTTGGAAGCGGGATAGGTCCTGAAACCTTTGCTCCTGCCTTCTGAACCTGCTGAACGATGTCTTTTGCACTCTGATCGATAAGCGCTACGTCAAAAGCGCGAAGGCTTACACGAATCTTGCCGTTTGCCATAATTACTCCTAAAAGCGGAACAGGGGAAAATCCCCTGCCCCGTTTATATCAAAAACTATTCAATAACTTTTGTAACCTGGCCGGAAGCGATTGTGTGTCCGCCTTCACGGATAGCAAGCTTAAGACCTTCGTCCATAGCGATCGGGTGGATAAGTTCACCAATGATCTTTACGTTGTCACCCGGCTTTACCATTTCTGTTCCAGCTTCAAGATTTACAGTACCTGTAATATCTGTCGTGCGGAAGTAGAACTGTGGGCGGTAACCTGTAAAGAACGGGCTGTGGCGTCCGCCTTCTTCCTTTGAAAGAACGTAAATCTGAGCCTCGAACTTTGTGTGCGGGTGGATTGATCCAGGAGCAGCAAGAACCTGACCACGGATAACGTCCTTCTTTTCAATACCACGGAGAAGGATACCAGCGTTGTCGCCAGCCATACCTTCATTCAATGTCTTGTTGAACATTTCGATACCAGTAACAGTAGAAGACTGTGTTGGGCGGATACCAACCAATTCAACAGGATCACCCATCTTAACAACACCGCGTTCGATACGGCCAGTAACAACTGTACCACGACCAGAGATTGTGAAGATATCCTCGATTGGC
>DJYC01000003.1:0-214 GCA_002448445.1 Treponema sp. UBA6988 | reverse complement strand
CGCGGACTGGATCATCGAACCATGAGTCCATAGTTGCAAGAAGCTCTTCGATGCACTTTGTGTTGTCAGGATTGTCGCTTTCGTTGAGAGCCTTGAATGCAGAACCCTTAACGATTGGTGTCTCCTCAGAGAAGCCGTAAGAAGCAACTGTGTCCTTTACTTCTTCAACAACGAGTTCAAGAAGGTCAGGATCGTCAACAAGGTCAACCTTGTT
>DJYC01000005.1 GCA_002448445.1 Treponema sp. UBA6988 | reverse complement strand
CACGTTGACCACGGTAAGACAAAGACTTTGGACGCAATCCGCAATGCAAACGTTGCAGAAGGCGAAGCTGGCGGTATTACCCAGAAGATTGGTGCCTACCAAGTTACAACTCCAAAGGGAACCATTACCTTCCTTGATACTCCAGGTCACGAAGCATTTACCATGATGCGTGCCCGCGGTGCACAGATTACGGATATCGTAGTACTCGTTGTTGCCGCTGACGATGGTGTTATGCCCCAGACGCTTGAAGCTATCAACCATGCAAAAGATGCCAAGGTTCCGATTATCGTTGCTGTAAACAAAATCGATAAGCCCGATGCAAACCCGGACCGCGTAATGACTCAGCTTTCAGAGCACGGCCTTACACCGGAAGCATGGGGTGGCGACACTCAGTATGTAAATATTTCAGCCCTCAAGAGAGAGGGTATAGACGACCTTCTTGACGCAATCCTTATCCAGGCGGAAGTCCTTGAGCTTAAGGCCCAGTATGACTGCCGCGCAGAAGGTAAGGTTATTGAAAGCCGCATCGACCAGGGACGCGGTGTAGTTGCTACAGTTGTCGTAGAGCGCGGAACCCTCCGTACAGGCGATCCTTTCGTTGCAGGAATCTACTCTGGCCGTGTAAGGGCAATCTTTAACGACAAGGGTCAGAAGATAAAGGAAGCAACTCCTTCCATGCCAATCGAAGTGCTTGGTATTGAGTCCATGCCTAATGCAGGAGACCCATTCCAGGTTACAGAAAGCGAGCGCGATGCCCGTGACTTTGCCGCAAAGAGACAGGAACTCAAGCGCTTTGAAGCAGCAAAGGCTGTTAGAAGGACAAATGCAGAAACCCTTTACACAGACATTGCCAACAGCGAAGTTAAGGAATTCAAGGTTATCATCAAGGCTGACCTTCAGGGTTCTGCAGAAGCACTCAAGAATTCTTTGGAAAAGCTTTCCACAAAGGAAATCCGCCTTTCCGTAATCCATTCAAGTGCCGGTGCAATCAACGAAAGCGACGTTACGCTCGCCGCCGCTGACTCAAATGCAATCATAATTGCCTTCAACGTTCGCCCTACGCCAAAGGCAAAGGCCCTTGCAGATCAGGAAAAGGTAGAGATACGCAAGTACAACATCATCTACAAGTGTGTTGAAGAAATTCAGGCTGCAATGGAAGGTATGCTTCAGCCAGATACAAAGGAAGAAGTTACCGGTACCCTCGAAGTTCGCAACACATTCCGCGTTCCAAAGATTGGTCTTATTGCCGGATGTTACGTTACGGACGGTATCATCAAAAAAACAAGCAGCGTAAACGTTATCCGCGACGGTGTTGTTAAGTTTACAGGCAAGGTTGCTTCTCTTAAGCACTTTAAGGATGACGTTAAGGAAGTCAAGTACGGCTTTGAATGTGGTCTTGGCATTGAAAACTGGCAGGACATTCAGGTTGGCGACCAGATTGAAGCCTTCGAATTTGTTGAAGTTAAGCGCAAGCTTGGCGACACCCTTGTAGACGAAAAGGCTGCTGCAGAAAAGCGCGAGGCTGAACGCAGGGCTGCTGAAGAAAGAAAGGCTGCCGAGGCAAAGGCCCAGTACGAAGCTGAACAGGCTGCTGCAAAAGAAGCCGGTAAAGCAAAGAAAGCAGAAGAAGCCGCAAAGCGTGAAGGGGCAGGTGAATAGTCATGGGACAGTACAGATTGGTACGGCTTGGAGAACAGCTTAAGTCTGAAATCTCCAACATGATTATCCGCCACGAAATAAAGGATCCCCGCGTAAATGAATTCCTTACGATTCATCGTGTGGACGTCGCTGGGGATCTTGCCTATGCAAAAGTTTATGTTTCTTCTTTTATGGATGAAAATTCCGTTAAACGCGGAGTGCAGGGCTTGCAAAGTGCGGCCGGATTCATTCAGTCATCCATAGCAAAGAAGCTTACCATCTATAAATTTCCAAAGCTTACCTTTATTGCGGATTCAAGCATAAAGGATGGCTACGAAATGGTGCAGAAGCTAAACGCCTTGGAAAAAGAAGAGGCGGCTTTGGCACCAGAGTCTCCGGCGGAAAACAGCGCACAGTCAAGCGATGAAGAAGAATAAAGACGCATCTTTTGATTTGCCTTCGGGGGTTTTGCCTTACTGCAAAAAAAGTGGGCTTACAAGCTTTTCTTCTCTTTCGGTAATAAAAAAATCCCTTGGCACGTCAAAGGTTGGTCATACGGGTACACTCGATTCATTTGCGGACGGCCTACTGATAGTCCTCTGCGGAAACCTTACCCACCTTGTAGAGCATGTAACATCCTTTACAAAAACATACCTTGCCCTTGTCTGCTTTGGAAAAGAAACAGACACCCTTGACCCTACTGGGCAGACTTTAAAGGCTTTGCCACCTCCATCAAAGGGGAATGTGGAAGAAGCATTGCCTAAGTTTACGGGTCCACTTTTACAGACTCCTCCAGCCTACAGTGCGCTTCATGTGGACGGAAAAAGAGCCAGCGACCTTGTGCGTAGCGGTCAAGAAGTTCACCTTGAACCCAGGCAGATTTTTGTTTACAAGAACACCCTGATTGATTTTCTTGAGCCGTCAGAGTCAGATCCGTGTGCATACGCCCTTCTTGAAATTTCATGCTCAAAAGGAACCTACATTCGATCCCTTGCCCGCGACATAGCCTCTTCCCTAAAAAGCTGTGCCCATCTTGTGGCATTGCGGCGTACACAGGTTGGCCCTTTTAAGATAGAAGAATCTGCCTTTTACAAGGACATTAAGCCTCTTACGATTCAAAATGCCCTGCAGGACTTAAAGAATATGCAGGTTCAGGATTTTGGTGCCAAAAAAGAAAAGAAGCCTGTTTCAGAGGAAGAGATAAAAGAAGTCCGCTCCCATTTTTTAGCTTTTACGCCTTCCCTTGCACAAAAATGCTCTCTTTCTCCTCTTTTGCTAAAGAATGAATTTGAGCGCTATTTTATGAACGGAAGGCCTTTAAAGAAGTCTATGCTTTTGCCTTTCGCGGGTAATGATTCATCTGCCCAGGGCAATGCTGAAGAAGCGGCAGTTTTTTACGCAGACAATTCTCTTGCAGGCGTCGTAAGCCTTCCTTCAAAAAAATCAGACAAATACAGTTACGGCTTTGTGGTTCAGAAGAAAAAAAAGGAATTCCGAACGTTTTCCTGGCAGGACATTATTTTGCACAAATTTCCGCTTGAATGGCTTTGCAAGGGTACAGCCCTTTCCGTCGGAAGCTTTGACGGTGTTCACAAGGGGCACAAGGCCATTCTAGAAAGGGTTCTTGCCAAGGATGATTTTGTGCGCGGCTGCGTAACATTCACGTCACCCGCCAAGACAGACCCTTCTTTTTCCGGCGAGCTTTCTTCTGTTGAACAAAAGAAACAAATTTTTTCAGATATGGGCCTTGATTTTGCCATAGTCATTGACTTTTCTCCCGAATTCAGTAAAATAGAAGGAACTTCTTTTATCCATACGCTTTCTGATGAATGTGGAATGCGCTTTATTGCGGAAGGGCAGGATTTTTGCTGCGGATACAAAGGTGCCTTTAAGATGAATGACCTTGCCTCTCTTTGCAGGTCAGAGGGAATCGAGTGCGCCCTTGTGCCGGATGTTTTGCTTGAAGGTTCGCGCATAAGTTCCAGCAGAATCAGGGATGCTGTTCAAAAGGCGGAGTTTGACCTTGCCCTCAGGATGACGGGCCGCCCCTTTGCATACGACTGCACAGGCCTTGAATGGAAGGAAGAAAATGGCTCTTTTTGGGCAAGTGCTTTTTCGCGGCAGGTTTTGCCTGTGGACGGAAAGTACGGTGTAACAGTTGAATTAACTGCCGCTGCAGAAGATTCGGTGGAATTGAATGCGGCTGCGTTAACGACCCTGCATGCGGAGTGTGCCGTTGCAAAAGGAAGAATTTCTCTTTCCATGCCGTCGGCAAATTTTGCTTCAAGGGTCAAAAAAATTATTTTTTAGGAGTAAGTAATGGCACTTACAAAAGAAACGACATCTTCTGTCGTATCAAAGTTCGGTGAAAATGCATCTGACACCGGCAACACAAAAGTTCAGATTGCACTGCTTACAGAGAGAATCAAACAGCTGACCGCTCACTGCAAACAGTTCCCTAAGGATACAACCGCTTCCAGAAGCCTTCTTAAGGTTGTTGGACAGAGGCGCAAGATGCTCCGTTACATGCAGCGCGTAAATCTCGAAGGTTACCGCGCACTCATTAAGGAACTCGGAATCCGTAAGTAAACTAAAATATGGCAGCAACAATCCTTTGTGGATAAGCTGCCGTTTTTTGTTTAAAGGCAAGGGCTTTGTTCCTTGCGCCGGGGCTTCCGGCTGTTCAAACGGAGGCTCCCTGGGTTCATCCTAAAAAAATGAATCCTAAAAAAAAGAATCAAAAGAAGGATACAATGGTACAAAGAGTAACAAAAAAAATCGGCGACAGCGAGCTGATTCTTGAAACAGGAAAAATTGGAAAACAGGCTAACGGTTGTGTTTATGCCCAGTACGGTGGAACTGCCATTATTGCGACCATCTGCGCTTCTAGCGAAGTAAAGGAAGGCCTTGATTTTGTTCCCGTAACAGTTGACTATAATGAAAAATTCTATGCAGCCGGAAAAATCCCCGGTGGTTTTGTAAAGAGGGAAGGTCGCCCCAAGGACAAGGAAATTCTTGTAAGCCGCCTTATTGACCGCCCTATGCGCCCACTTTTTGAACCTTCATTCGGACGCGAACTTCAGATTGTTCCAACATGTGTTTCTGTAGACGGCGTTAACCCACCGGACATTCTTGCAGTAATTGCATCATCTGCTGCAGTTACAATAAGCGACATTCCTTTCCACGGACCGGTTGCAGGCGTACGCGTAATCTACATCAACGGTGAGTATATTCTTAACCCAACATACGACCAGATTGAAAAGGCCCAGCTTGAAATTGTTGTTGCCGGTACAAAAGACGGCTTTACAATGGTAGAAGGCGGTGCAAAGGAAGCCACAGAAGACGTAATGCTTGGAGCTCTTGAAAAGGCCCAGGAATTTATCCGCGACATGTGTGTGCTTCAGGAAGAGCTTCAGAAGCTTGCAGGCAAGGAAAAACTTCCGCTTGCTCCTCTTAACATTAAGCTTGACAATGAAGAAGCAATCAAGAACGAGGCTATTCCTCTTATGCAGGAAGCATGCTTCCTTAAGGGAAAGATGGCCCGCTCAAGCGCAGTAAAAGAAGTAAAGGCAAAGGTTGCCGCAAACCATGCAGAGCAGCTTGAGGATGAAACTCAGAAGAAGCTCTTTGACGCTTTGTTTGACGACATTCAGTACAACCTCCTTCGCTCAAGCATCCTTGACAAGGGCCTTCGCATTGACGGACGCGGAACAGAAGACATCCGCCCCATTACATGCGAAGTAAACGTTTTGCCACGCCCACACGGAAGTGCCTTGTTCACACGCGGTGAAACACAGTCTCTCGCAGTTACCACATTGGGTACTGCAATGGACGAACAGGTTTATGACGACATTGAAGGCGACCGCAGCGAAAACTTTATCCTGCACTACAACTTCCCGCCTTATTCTGTTGGTGAAGTTGGAAAGCTTACGACTGGCCGCCGCGAAATTGGCCACGGAAACCTTGCCCGCCGCTCACTTGCACCGATGATTCCTTCCCGCGAGGAATTCCCTTATACAATCCGTGTTGTCTCTGAAATCATGGAGTCTAACGGTTCTTCTTCACAGGCTTCTACATGCGGTGGATGTCTTTCTCTCTTGGCAGCCGGTGTTCCTATGAAGAAGATGGTTGCTGGTATTGCAATGGGTCTTATTACAGACGGACCTCAGTACAAGAAGTACGCTATCCTTTCAGACATTCTTGGCGAAGAAGACCACTTGGGAGACATGGACTTTAAGGTAGCCGGTACACGCGACGGAATTACAGGATTCCAGATGGACATTAAGATTGCCGGTGTTTCCATGGACATAATGAAGAAGGCTCTTGACCAGGCAAAGAGGGGACGCAACCACATCCTTGACATAATGGAACAGTGCATCAACAAGCCTCAGCCAATCAGCGCATACGCTCCTAAGATTGACAGCCTTAAGATTCCTGTAGACAAGATTGGCGCTCTTATTGGACCAGGCGGAAAGAATGTAAAGGCTCTCTGCTCACAGTACGGAGTTACAATCAATACTGATGATGACGGAACCGTTACAATCTACGGAAAGACAGGAAAGGCAACTGATGCGGCTAAGGCAGCAGTCAAGGCTATCTGTGAAGATCCGGAGCCAGGTACAATCTACAACGGAACCGTTAAGAGAATCATGGACTTTGGTGCCTTTGTTGAAATCCTCCCTGGAAAAGAAGGTCTTTGCCACATTTCAAAGCTTTCTAGAAGCCGCGTAGAAAAGGTAACTGATGTTCTTAAGGAAGGACAGCAGATTCCTGTAAAGCTTCTTGAAGTGGACAAGATGGGAAGGCTCAACCTTTCTTACATTGACGCTTTGGAAGCACAGTCCAAGTAAATTGTAATCTAAAAGTGTTCCCTCCAGCGTCCCTCGAAAGGCAAGCCTAGCCGGGATTGGAGGGGGCGATGTGATAAAAATTGCGTCCGTGCAATTTTTATCACACAGTTTTCTTACGAAAACTGCATCAATTTACTGCAAACAAATGACGCGCCCTCCCTGGCGCTGCTTGTTTGACGGAAAAATGGTAAGAACTGTAATCTATAGGGATATGCTCCAGAAATGAAAAATCATGGTTAAAAAACTTCTTAAGAACAACGTAACCCTTTTAGTTCAGCAGATGAAAGGCTGCAAGAGCGCAAGCATAGGCTTTTATTTTACCGTTGGAAGCCGCCTGGAAAAAGAAGGGGAATACGGAATAAGCCACTTTACGGAGCACATGCTTTTTAAGGGAACGTCTACCCTTACAACCCACCAGATTGCCTGCACCTTTGACAGAATGGGAGCTTACGTAAATGCCTTTACCGAGAGGGAAGACGTTTGCCTTTATTCAACACTGCCAGCTTCAAATAAAAACCTTAAGACCGCACTTGGCATGATGTGCGCAATGGCCAGCGACTGCACCTTTCCCCAGAATGAATTTGAAATGGAAAGGAACGTTGTGCTAAGCGAAATTTCTGCCGTACTTGATGATGACGAAGAGTCTGCAATTGATTGCCTTGCCGCATCCCTGTGGCACGACGGGGACTTGGGACGGACCATTACAGGTACTGCGGAAGACGTGCTTGCAATTACACGTGAACAGATGGCGGTTTGGTATGCCAAGTATTTTGTTCACGGGGAACTTACCGTAGCTGCGGCCGGAAACATTGACGAGGATATTCTTGTAAGCGAGCTTGAAAAGCTTCCCATGCACCAAAAGCCATTAAACTATCCATACGAATGCCGCTTTGAAAAGAACAACGTGTGGCACCCGGGAGTTAATCTTGTAAAGGCGGACTTTAACCGGGTCCAAGTTTTTATGATGTTCCCCTACAAAATGCCGCTTGACGAAAAAAAATACTACACGCTTTCTGTTTTTAATTCCCTTGCTGGCGACACCATGAGTAGCCGTCTCTTTGAGTCTTTAAGGGAACAGAGCGGTCTTTGCTATACGGTCTACAGCTTTTTTACTATTTATGAAGACGAGGCCTTTTGGGGAGCCTATGCTTCCTGCGAAAAGGACAAGGCTGTTCAGGTTGTGCAGAAGCTTTTGGATGAGATAGAAAAGCTTAAGTCTTCTCCGATTATGCTTCAGGAAATAAATGATTCCATTGAGCATCTTTGCGGGGAGGAAACTCTTGCAAGCCAGGACAGTGAATACATTATGAAGAGGCTTGAGCGGAATCATCTAATGGGATTCACTAACTGGGAATCTGATGCTATAATAAAGAAGGTTGCTTCCGTAACGCATGAGGAAATCCATTCCCTTGTGGACGAGCTTTTTGACTATTCAAAGAGGAATGTTTTGGTTTACGGAGCTTCACTCAATTCAAGGCAAAAAAAGGAAATTCTATGTCTGACAAAAGAAACACAGTCAAAGTAAAGTGCGTTGCATCCGAAGGTGCGCTTCTTCCTGTTTACAAAACAAGCGGGGCTGCCGGTGCTGACGTTTGTGCTTTTTTAAAAGAAGATATCGTAATTCATCATGGTGAATACACACTTGTTCCAACCGGACTTTTTTTTGAGATTCCAGAAGGCTACGAGATTCAGGTTAGGCCAAGGAGCGGGCTTGCATTCAAGAACGGCGTTACAGTGCTGAACACTCCGGGCACGATAGACAGCGACTACCGTGGCGAACTCAAGGTTCTGCTTGTAAACCTTGGCAAAGAGGATTTTACCGTAAAAAGCGGAGACCGCATTGCCCAGATTATACTTGCTCCTGTTACCCAGGCGGATTTTGTTCAGGCCCAGCTTCTTTCCCAGACAGAGCGCGGTGAAGGTGGCTTTGGCAGTACGGGGGTTAATTCCTGACCGGGGTTTTTTATGGATAATGGACTTTTGCCGGAAGCTGATATGCAAGGCCGTCTGGCTGCAAAAAAAACGATTGTCCTCAGCTTAAGGAATGCGGCCGAGAAAGTCATCTCCTTTTCATTCCACCGGAGTTTTCTCCTTCTATGCCTGAATCATTACAGGAAGACAAACAACTATGAGAAGGCCAGGCTGTATGAGGAAAAGCTTGCCGACTATGACTACATAAAGACGGATGTCCTTACCAAATATTTTTCAAAGGAACTTTTCATTTATTTTTTCATCTGCTTCCTTTTTTTCTTTGTGGTTTTTTTTGTTAACCAGATTCTTCTGATGGCGGAAACAATCCTCCGCATGAGGGTTCCTGTTGGCTCTGTTCTGCGCCTGATTGTATACTGCCTCCCGGGAGTTATTGCCCAGTCATCGCCCTTTGCAACGCTTGTTGGCTTTCTCATGTGCCTGGGACGCATGGTAACGGACAACGAGATTCTTATTCTGCGTGCAAGCGGGCAGCGGTATGCGGTTATTCTTAAGCCCGTAATAGTGATAGGCCTCCTGATTTCTGTATTCAGCTTTGTGATGAACGATTATTTCCTTCCCCTTGGAACGCTGAACTACAACAAGATGAGACGGCAGATTGTTGCATCAAACCCGGCGGTTGAACTTGAAAGCAATTCGATAAAAAAGATGAACAATTCGGTTTTTGTAATAGGCGACGTGGAGGGAACTTCTGTGAGTGACCTTGTGCTTTTTGACTCAAGCTCCGGTTCCCAGCGCCTTATTATCTCGGGTGAATCTAACGTGAAAAAGTCATCGGACAAGGGGGTTATAATGTCCATGGACTTGAATGATTCCCTGGTTTATCTTTTGGACAGGCAGCATCCTAAGAATTACGACGTTATAGAAGCGGAGACCATGCACCTTAATGTTTTTGAGGATACGGTCATTGAATACACGGGTGACATTGCGCCTCACGAAATGACAAGCTATGACCTTGCCAAGAAGATAAGGGATATGAAGGGACAGGAAGGAATTTCCCACAAGAAGATGAACAGGTACAAACTGGAATTCAACAAGAAATTTTCCGTGCCCTTCGGCTCCATCTTCTTTGCCCTGTTGGCCTTTCCCCTTGCCTTGGTATTCGGCAAGAAGGACGGGCAGACACTAGGCCTTATCTTTGGTATAATTATTTCCGTGCTCTACTGGTCGGCAACAATTATCGGACAAATGTTCGGCTTGCGTGGCGGCTACAGCGGGTTCTGGATGATGTGGACTCCAAACTTCGTGATTGGATTTTTTGGCATACGGCTATACTTGAGGCTTAGGAGAAAATGAAGCTTGTCATTTACATGTACAAAAAATTTTTTACGGTTTTCTTTGGCTCGCTTTTTTTCTTTGTGCTTGTACTTATACTTACCGATTTGTTCATGAACCTCTGGGGCTATATTTCAAAGAATGCACAGCTGACGCAGGTTTGCAGCATTTTATTGCATTATGTTCCAAAGTCTGTATGGTATTCGGTTCCGATGGCGGTTCTTTTTTCCACGGCCTACATGCTTAGCGACCTTTATGCAAAGAACGAGCTGCTTGCGGTTTTTGCTTCGGGAATATCGCTCATACGCTTTTCTGCACCGCTTCTTGTCGTTGCGCTTGCAATGAGCTTTGGCCTCTTCTTTTTTGAGGATAACATCGTTGTTCCGACTTATGCCAAGAAGGTTAAGATGCAGGAATTTGTCCTCCACAAGGAAAAATCCCTTAACAACGACAATATCGTGGTAATGTCCGACGGTGGAAGGATTGTCTGGAAGGCTTCCAGCTATAGCGAGGAGGGGATGACGCTTTCCGACATCTACATCCTCTTCAGAAACCAGGACAAGAGCTTTGACTGCCTTATCTATGCCCCCTTTGCGCTTTGGGGGGAAAGTGTGTGGCTTCTTCCAGATGCAACGCTTTACAAAAGGGACGAAAAATCAGGTTTTCTTGCGCTTTCCCCGGATGAGAAGCATCTTTCCCTTCTTACGGAACCGCCGGAAACTTTCCGCAACAATACAGTCAACGTTGAGACTGTAAACACCAGGGAGGCAAGGGAATACATAGCGCACCTGGAAAAGGCGGGGCTTCCAAGCGGGGAGGCAAGGTCGCTTTACTACAAGAAGTATTCCTTTCCCTTTGTAGTCTTTATTGTCGTTTTCCTCGCGGTAGGGCTTTCAGGCAAGACCCGCAAGAACGTGCTTATCATAAGCCTTGCCCTCTGCGTCTCCGCTGCAGTCCTCTTTTATGTAATACAGATGATTACAATGCTCATGGCAAGGTTCGGCACAATTCCGCCCCTTACGGGTGCCTGGTTCCCGGTATTCCTTTTTATAGCCATAAGCTGTCTATTGCTAAAGTATGCTAAGACATGATATTTTAGCGTCAGGAAAGATATATGGTTGAACATTTTTTTGAGATTGAAAGCGAAGATAAAAGCTGCCGCGCAAGAACCGGTGTGATTCACCTTCCGCATGGAGACGTACACACTCCTGTTTTTATGCCGGTTGGAACAAAAGGAACCGTAAAGGCCGTAGACAAAGATTCTCTTGACGAAATTGGCTTTGAGATAATACTTGCCAACACTTACCACATGTATTTGCGCCCCGGTGCTGACTTGGTTCAGGAGGCTGGTGGGCTCCACGGCTTTACAAAGTGGAACAAGAATTTTCTTACTGATTCTGGTGGATTCCAGGTATTTTCTCTTTCTGCCTTGCGCAAAATCAAGGAAGAAGGTGTTACTTTCCGTAGCGACATAGACGGAAGCAAGCATTTGTTTACCCCGGAAAACGTTGTGCAAACCCAGGTAAAGCTTAACAGCGACATACAGATGCAGCTTGACGTTTGCACGGAATACGGTGTGGACAAAAAGCAGGCGGAAAAGGACCTCCGCATAACAAGTAACTGGGCAGTTCGCGCCCACAAGGAATGGCTTTTGCACAAGGAGCAGGGTTACAAGGGTGCTTTCTTTCCTATTGTACAGGGCAATTTTTTTGAAGACCTTAGAAAGCAGAGCGCGGAATTTGTTGCATCCCTTGACACACCGGGTATTGCAATCGGCGGACTTAGCGTAGGGGAGCCAGCGGAGGAATTCAACTCGATGCTTTCCTATACGGCGGCCCTTTTGCCAAAGGAAAAGCCCCTTTACGTTATGGGAATTGGAACGCCTCAGTACATCCTTCAGGCTGTGGAATACGGCGTGGACATGTTTGACTGCGTCCAACCAACGCGAATTGCCCGCCACGGGCTGTATTTTACCCACCACGGCATGCTTAGCATAAAGCAGAAGCGCTTTGAGCATGATTTTTCCCCGGTGGACAGCCAGTGCGACTGCAAAGTGTGCAGAACTTACTCCAGGGCTTACCTTAGGCATATCTTCCGCGAGCAGGAAATCCTTTCTTCCATGCTTGCAAGCTACCACAACCTCTACTTTTTGCACCGCTTTGTAAAAGAAATTCGTGAATCAATCGTCCAGGGCCGATATTTACAGTACAAAGAAAATTTTTTGCAACAATTTCAGTCAAATGCTGTTTAAGTTGAATAGAGGACGGAATTCAGTATGAATAAGATTTTTTTATTGGTTTTATTGGCATTTTCTCTATGTGCATTTGTTTTTCCGGCAGAAGCAGATGATCAGGCTTTGCTGGATGCAGTAAGTGAACTCCAGGCTCAGGCAGAAGCGGAGGAAGAGGAAAGCGAGTTTGTCTATCCAAACAGGGAAAAAATCTTTCCAGATGCAAAGCGCCCCAAATCATACAGTGCGGAGCAGATAGACGAAGCCCTGCAAAAGAACATAGACCATGCTACGGATGAATATGTAAAATCAACCGAGGATGCATTTAAATTTGGACTTGAAAGCAAGATTGTGGAAATCCTTCAGGAAATAAAGGACAATAAGGATCCCCGCTTTGTAAACGCCGTATACGATTTGTTCCAGGAAACAAAGAGCAACGGTGTCCGCGAGAAGATTCTTAACTATTTTGCCGCTTTGGAAGACCCCTGCCTTGAGGACTATGCCGTAGACATTGTAAATGACCCCTACGGAAAGAAGTCAAATCTGGTGGAGGCTTCATTCAATTACGTTTCAAAGGTAAAGAGCCAGAGTGCCTTGCCAGGACTTGTAGAAATCATTGCAAAGGAAGAAGAGGAATTCTTTCTAAAAGCCCTTGTTGCCATTGGAGAAGTTGGCGGAAGTGACGAAGCCCGCTTTTTGGCTCAGTTTATGGAAAGGGCAGACCTTAACCTTCCGGAGAGACAGGCCCTTGTAAAGGTTTTGGGAAAGCTTAAGGCTGTTGAAACCTACGATAAAATGGCTTCCCTTGCGGAAGATCAGAACGAAAATTCCCACGTAAGAATGTACTGCGCAGAGGCTATTGGCCAGATGGGTAAAAGCGAAGCAGAGGACCTTCTTATAGACCTCTATGAAGATGAAGACCCAAATTTCCGTGCATACGTAATAAAGGGACTTTCAAACTTTAGCGATGACCGTGCCCACAAGGTTATTGAACAGGCCTTGCGAGACTCCCATTACAAAGTCCGCCTTGAAGCCATTTCCACAGTGGAAAAGCAGGGCATTTCATCCGCAGTTCCATACCTTGTTTACCGCTGCAAAGACACCAAGGAAGAGAAGGTTGTTCGCGACAAATGCTGCAAGGTTCTTGCAAAACTTAACAGTTCGGAAGGAAATGAATACCTTATTGGCGTTCTAAAAGACCCAAAGGCTTCCGACGTGCACAAGGCACAGGTTGCAGCAGCCCTTTTGGAAAACGGAAGCGGCATTTCAGACGTTCTGGAGCTTGCAAAAAGCACTTTGCAGAACGGAAAGCATCTTAGCCTACGCTATGCCTTGGGAAAGGAATTTGCCAAGTACGGCAGCCCCGAATTTGCAGACCTTTGCGCCCAGTACATAGAAAGCACCGATCCTGCCACCCAGGGAACAGGGCTAGACATCTTTGCAAAGGGCAAGTATTCATCCGTAATGCAGGCAGTCCGTGACTTGGCCCAGCCAGCCTATGACGAAGCTGCGGAAAAAGAGGCCAGGGAAAAGGCCCTGCTTGAAGGCGATGAATCCAATGCAAAGCCAGACGCTACAGAAAAGAAAAAAACGCGCGTTGTGAACCAAAATTCACGCAAGGCAAAAAAAATATTGGATTATATTGGCGGTTAATTAGAATGAAAAACGTTATGCTATCTCCATCCCTCCTTTCTGCGGATTTTGCCAATCTGGGAGGGGAACTCCTTAAAATTGAGCAGAATGGCGGTTCTCTCGTCCACATTGACGTTATGGACGGCCATTTTGTTCCTCCGGTTTCCTATGGGCAGCCGGTAATTACTTCAATAAGAAAGTGCACAAAGCTGCCCTTCGACGTTCATCTTATGGTGGAAAAGCCAGAACAGAGCATTCCTTCCTTTATAGATGCGGGAGCCGACTACGTTACCTTCCACATGGAAGCCACAAACCATGCCGATTTGTGCCTAGATTTAATCCACAAAGCAGGAAAAAAGGCCGGAATTGCAATTTGCCCAGCCACTCCCATTGGCGTAATGGAGCATTTGCTGCCTTTTGCAGACCTCGTGCTTGTTATGACGGTAAATCCCGGTTTTGGGGGACAAAAACTTATTCCATATACGGTTCAAAAAGTTCGCGCTCTTGCCGATATACAAAGGGAGAAGGGGTATAAATTCCTTATTTCCGTAGACGGAGGCATAAATCCGTCCACTGTAAATTCGGTTTTGGAAGCGGGAACAGACATTGTCGTTTCCGGCTCCTCGTTTTTTTCGGGGGAATTAAAATGGGAAAGACAAATACCATCAGGACTTTCGCGGCCGTAGCGCTTTTTGCTTGCTTGCATGCGCCATTACCGGCAGCAGATGGCACTTTTGAGGGCAATGCATTTGCCAACAATAAAATAGAATCAAGGGAACAGGGACTTGAAGCCTTTAGGATAAAGGACTGGGCAAGTTCCATCGTCTTCCTAAGGCAGGCTGTTTCTGTCCCGGCTTATTCTACTGCCAACACCTGGTACATGCTCATCATGAGCGAAATGTATGCGGGAGAATTTTCCGCTGCGGTAAACGACTGCGACAAATTCCTTGCAGATTTTAAGGATGATCCGCTTTGCACCGCCGTCCAGTACCAGAAGGGCAGGGGGCTCCACTACCTTTCCAGAAACGACAGTGCGGTTCTTGTGCTTAGCGACTTCTGCCACAACAATCCAAACGATCCCATGTTTGCATCCGCCCTTTATTGGATAGCGGAATGTTTCTACGAAGACTGCGACTATGCCACGGCTGAACCTCTTTACGAGCGCGTGGTAAATGAATTCCCAACTGATGCAAAGGTTCCAGACGCAAAATTTCGCCTGGAAGAGATAAAGCAGTACGGCAGGGAAGAAAAACTCATGTATCTTTTAAAGATGACAGGAGAGGAATTCCTTAGTTCAAGGGAAAACTACGAGCGCCAACTTAGGGAATACCAGACCCAGGACATGATAGGCCTTAGAAGCCAGCTTGGTGACGCCCAAAAAAGGATAAAGGAACTGGAAAGCCAGTCTTCCAAGAGTGAACTTGAGGCAAGACAGTCACGCGACCAGACATACGGAAACGACCCTTATAGCAACAAGGGTGTTGCGGACGAAGACCTTGCGGCATTAAAGGCAAAGGCTGCATTCCTAGAAAGAGTCCTTGAAAGAAAGGAATCAGAAAGCCAGAAGCGCCCGGAGTAGACCTATGAAAATTGCAACTTTCTTTAGAAAACCGCTCGCAAGACGCGTAATGCTGCCACTTATCCTCCTTGCACTGCCTTTTTCCCTATTTGCAAAGGATGAAGCAAGCTACAACGTGGACGACTACACCGGCTGGGCCTACAAAAAAGACTCGTCTTTTTCAGTTTCTGAAGGCAAGCTAAAGCTTTCTGTAAAACAGGGAACAGGTTCATTCTGCATCTATGCCATAAACGAAAAGGGAAGCGAAATACCCCTTTTGTCTGCATACGATTCGTTCAGCTCAAACCATTTTGGCGTAAGAATCGGAAAGCACGAGTACAACCTTAACCGTGAGTCCGGCGTTGTGTGCCAGTCGCGCAGAACCCCCTACGGTGCACAGCTTTCCTATACAATAAAGAAGCAGGGAATTGTCGTAATAGACTTTACTTTTATGCCGTCAGATTCGTCTTCCACAGTGGCAGACGTTCTTCGTGTAAGCGCCTACCTTGTTAACCTTGGAAAGAAGAAGCAGACCTTTAGCCTTAAGGGCATGTTCGACACCGTCTTGGGGGAGCCATCAGGAAATCATTTTATTACGGCTACAAACGACCAGATAGACAAGGAAGTGCAGTTTGACTCAATGAATGAAGAAAAATGGATTTGTTCTACAAACGGCGAGACATCCGTGCAGTTTTTGCTCAAGGGCAAGGGAATTAACCCTACGCACGAGGTAACCCTTTCCAACAAGGACACACTTTCTAAAAATTCATGGGTTCCATCCGTAAAGACTTCAAGAAGCTTTAACTCTGTCCTTTCCTACAACAATTCAGCCCTTTGCGTAAACTGGCCGGAAATTCAGCTGGAAAAGAACGATTCAAAGGTAATAACCTTCTATATTTCCGTTGGAACAGACTCAGAAGCTCCAGCCGGAGACGAATTCCTTTCAGCACTGGAAGAGGGACGCACTGTCCTTCATGAATGTGAACCAAAGGACTTCTCATACCTCTTTGCCGGTGTGGAAGAGGAAAAAAAGGTCAAGAAACCACGCAAAGACGCTCTTGGAGCAAAGTGGTGGGTTGGAATGCCCAACATAGCCTCTTACTATGAAGAAGAAGAGGAAGACGAAGAAGGTTTGGACGCAGACGGTTATGCAGAAGCAAGCAAAACATCCGCAGAAAATGCTTCTTTGGAAAGCGCCAACGCCACAAAGAATTCAAAAGAGGCAAAAGCCGCACAAAATGCAAAATCGTCCTCAAATTCATCCTCAAAATCAAAGGCAAAAGACGAGCCAATCGTCATAACCGAGGAACAGCTGGACACAAAATACATCCATAACCTCATCAACTACATAAAATCGCTGGAAAATGACAGCGAACTTATTGACCAAGAAGAGTTAAATCGTTTAAATAAGGAGTTGGACGCAATTTTAGAAAAAATCCGGAGTATGAATTAATAATGAAGCGCACCGTTTTGGACGAAGCAAGGACTCTTATGCGCAGGCGGAAATTCCACTATGCCATAACCCTTTTGGAATCACATTCTGCAAACTATAAGGGAAGCTTTGAATTTTATCTTGCACTCGGCACATCCTGCCTGTATGTAGGGGACGAGGGCAATGCTGTAAAATACTATGACCTTGCGCGCGAAATAAAAATTCAGAACACGGAGCTCCTTTTGGGGCAGGCCGTAATCTTCCTTCGCCGGGGAGCCACGGAAAGGGCCATTGAATACTACATGGAAGTCCTCAACATTTCCCCAGGCAACGAGACAGCCCGTGCCGCAATGGAATTCATCAGGACCGTCAAAGACTATACGGACATCTGCAAGCTAAAAGACACTGGCGAAATTAAAAACTATTACCCGCCTCTGGGATTCAACCCCGACTTGGTAAGAAACTGCGTGCTCTTGGGACTTCTAGCGGGAATTGTGGCTTCTATATGTATAGTAACATGCAGCGTCACCTCTTCAAAAAAGACCCCCGCAACAGACGACTTTGACCCCATAGCCCTTACAAGCGACGAGCAAAAGAATGCAGTTCAGGATGACCTTGGCGGAAGCTACGTAGACGACTACATCTTGGACGACAAACAGATAAACAAAAGCTACGAAGACGCAATAAAGCTCTTTAAGGCAAAGCGCGAAAATGCAGCCCTCGTAGAAATAAACCGCCTTACCTACAGCAACGCATCATCTTCCATAAAGGTAAAGGCCTCAAACCTAAAGGAGCAGCTCTTTAAGGATCCAAAGACCCATGCCGACCGCGACCCGGAATTTTCCACTTTGCGCGACAACTATTCCTGGGAAGACGTCGTGGACAAAAATACCGGTGGCCTAAAGAACCTCTTCCGCGACTGCTACGTAGTCTGGGTGGGAAAAATCGCAAACATAGAAACTTCGCCCGACGGCAGCTGGAAATGCACGCTTTTGGTCTACAACAAGGAGTTCAACAAGTTCTTTGGCTACCTTACCGTAAATTTTGACAGCGCCCAGCCTTCCGTAAACGAGGAAAATCCAATCGCAATCCTTGGACGCCTGCGCCCCGAAGGTGGAAAGTTCTGCATGGACGGCAGGGTTGTCTTCCAGTCAATAAAAAACAGCGACCTTTACGAACTTTTAAGCAAGCTCAATCTCTAGAATTTACTCTTTTTTCTTTTTTGGAGCGTATTTCCTCTTTTTACTTCCAGCTAAAACGCAAGCAAGCAGGTCCTTTATTACCCGCTTTCCAGGGCTCCGCTAACGCTCCGGCCCGCTTTCGCGGTCTTGCTGCGCAACCCTTCCAATCGGGGCTAGGTTCTTATCTGCTACTATCCTTCAGAGTGTAAACAAAGTGCTGTTTTCAAACGGAATCTATGTGATAAAAATGTAGGTAGGCTGGAATGGAGCCGGGGTTCGTGGCGAAAATCCATTTTGCGCGGTACGACCGTAGGGAGTTAGACACCTATTACCGCGCATCATGGATTTTCGACACGGTTCCCGGCGGGAATGGAAGCATACCGTGTTTTGGAATAATGCTTTTCAAGATTGTTTTATATTTGCACTTAGTTTCCATAACTGTCTTAATCCGCTTGAATATTCTGCCTGAATTTGATAAAATATCCCTGTTTAGGAATTTTTCATAAAAATTTACAAAAAAAATTACGTAAACAAGTCACTTTCTGTACTTTTTTTGATAAATATATAGTAGGACGGTAAAATAAAAACTTGCCGTGCAAACTAATTTCTTGGAGGAAACAAATTGGCAAAGGCTGCGGAAGAAAAGATGCCTGCGGAAATGGCGGACAAACTTAAGGCATTGGAGGCCGCAAGGCTTCAGATAGAAAAACAGTTCGGTTCAGGCTCACTCATGAAGCTTGGCACACAGACGGACATGACCAGCGTGGACGTAATACCATCCGGTTCCATCCTGCTGGACGAAGCTTTGGGCGTTGGCGGTTATCCGCGCGGCAGAATCATAGAAATGTACGGCCCTGAAAGCTCCGGTAAGACGACTCTTGCCCTTCATGCCGTTGCAGAGGCACAGAAACTGGGGGGGATTGCGGCTTTTATTGATGCGGAACATGCCCTTGACCCAATCTATGCAAAGAACCTTGGCGTAAACATAGACGAGCTTTGGGTTTCACAGCCGGACACAGGCGAGCAGGCCCTTGAAATCTGCGAAAACCTTGTCCGTAGCGGTGCGGTGGACATAATCGTAATAGACTCAGTTGCTGCCCTTACTCCCCAGAAGGAAATAGAAGGCGAGATGGGAGATTCAGTAATGGGTCTTCAGGCACGCCTTATGAGCCAGGCCTTGCGCAAACTTACGGCTATTGTTGGAAAGAGCAAGTGTACGGTTGTATTCATAAACCAGATCCGCATGAAAATCGGTGTTATGTTCGGTAATCCGGAAACAACTACCGGTGGAAACGCGCTCAAGTTCTATTCATCAGTGCGCCTGGAAATCCGCAGAATAGAGACAATCGACGGTAAGGGTGATGAAGAGGCTCTTGGTAACCGTGTTCGCGTAAAAGTCGTAAAGAACAAGGTTGCGCCTCCATTCCGCAAAGTGGAGCTTGACATCTACTTTGGACGCGGCGTCAACGCAAGCGCATCCCTTTTGGATTCAGCGGTAAAGCACGGCCTTATAGACAAGAGGGGCGCATGGTATACCCGCGGAGACGAAAAAGTTGGTCAGGGTAAGGAAAATGCCGTGGCTTACATAGAAAACAACACCGACTACCGCATAGAGCTTGAGCATACCCTTCGCGAAAAGATTTTCCCCGGTCAAGTTCTGCGTACAAAAGAAGGTGAGGTTGTAACAGAAGACCAGATCCGTGAGTACGAAAAGCAGATGAAGGCAAAGGGGGTTGGTGTTCCAAATGCCCAAAAGGAAGAAGCTTCCGGTCAGACGGCTGAGGCTTCTGCTCCACAGGCTGCTCCATCCGCTAGTGCTGCGGCAGAAGGCACAAAGGCAAAGACCAGGGGTAAGGCAGCTGCAAAGGCTGAATCCAGTGTTCAGTCCCTGGCAATGGCTGCATCCGAAGACAAGCCTACACCGGAGGAGCTTTTCTAATGACTTATGTGGTGCTGGGCCTTGGGTCAAACACTTATTACGGGCATCTTTCTTCTGTAGAGTTGCTCGCAAATGCTTGTACCCAGCTTGCGGACATTTTGGAAGACATGAAAATTTCCTCTCTGTACAAAAGTGCGCCCATGTACTATCTTGAGCAGAAAGAATTTTTCAACATGGCGGTTTCTGGTTTCTACAATAAGGATGCCTTTAGCCTGCTTGAAGAAATTCATTCCATAGAAGCAATGTGGGGCCGCGACAGGTCAAAAGAAATCCGCAACGGTCCCAGGCCTCTGGACATAGACATAGAGCTCTTCGGCAAAGAGAAAATATCATCGCCTAGGCTTACGGTTCCCCATGAGCGGCTGACGGAAAGGGCTTTCGTCCTTGCACCCCTGCTTGAACTTTTGCCCCAAAATGCCGATGTAACAGTAGGCTCTCCGGATTTTTACAAAAAAAAGCTGGAAGCCGCTGTTCAGGACGGGCAGCAGATTGAAAAAATCATGGATTCAAAAGAATTCTGTGATTTGCTAAACTGCGTGTCTGACGGCAATATTGAAAATGCGTACGGGGGATAAATTGATGGAAGGGAACGCAGTTCAGGATAAAGTTGCATTGGAAAACGGGGAGACAAAACCCTTTGGGGGAGAAAAGCACAAGTTTACGGCCGGTAAATTTGAAGGTCCCCTTGACTTGCTTTGGAGCCTTATCCGCGAAAACAAGATAAATGTCTATGACATACCGATTGCAGAAATAACGGAACAGTTCCTTGATTACCTGGACTACGCGGTGGAAACCAATCTTCAGGACCTGAGTGAATTCTATTTGTGGGCTGCAAAGCTTGTAGAAATAAAAAGCCGCTTTCTCCTCCCTCTGGAGGCAAAGTACGATGACGATGAAAGCATGGAAGACCCGCGCACCGAGCTTGTTGAGCAGCTCATCGAATACCAGCGCTTCAAGAAGCTTTCAGAGCTTATGGAAGAGCAGGAAGAGCAGAGCGAGTGGAGCTTTGAACGCAAGAAGATAGAACGCATGCTGCCATTCGAGAATGACGAATCCCAGTGGCAGAAGGTGGACACCTGGGCCCTTTTGCAGGACATGCAGAAGATTTTCCGCAACCTTACAAATGTAAACCATGACGAGCGCATCTTGAACATGAGCGAAGACATTTCTCCCAACGAAAAGATTACGCTCATGAATGAACTTCTTGACAAAAATGGCGAATGTATGTTTACTGATTTGATTACACGCCACGGAAATGAACTGGATGTAATCTGTGCCTTTATAGCCATACTGGAGGCGGTAAAATTCAGAATGGCGGAAATTTGGCAGAATAAAATGTTTGGAGATATAAAAATATGCAGGAAGAAGCAGGCAGCGTAGAAGAGCCTTTGGAGCAGACCTCAGACAAGACGGAGCCTACTCCTACAGAAGAGCAGCAAAAGCCCGCTCAGAAAAAATCATCTAAAAAGAAGAAGGACTCTGTTCCCACTGTAGATGAAGTTGTGGCTAAGGAAACAGAGGCAGAAGAACCTGTCAAAAAGGCAGAAGCCTCTGAAGCTGAAGGGCAGGATTCATCTGTTGAAGCTCCTGTAGAAGAAGCGGAAAGCGAAGAAGCCACCAAGGTTATTGTTGACGATGACAACCTTGACATGGAAGAAAGGGCAGCGCTGGAACAAAAGTACGCCGAGCTCAACCTTGACACGGAAACGGCCCTTGTAGAGACGGTTCTTTTTTTGGAAAGCGAGCCTCAGACCGTAGAAAACCTTGCAAAGATAACGCGTCTTGCTCAGGATGTCGTGGAAGAGTGCATTGGACGCCTAAAGGAAAAGTATACCCAGCTGGATTCCGGCATAGAAGTCTCCCAGATAATCGGTGGCTGGATGCTTACCCCAAAAAAGGAATGTTTTGACTTTGTAAAGGAAAGGTACGGAAAGAAGAACGAGGGTAGGCTCAGTAAGGCTGCAATAGAGACTCTTTCCATAATTGCCTACAGCCAGCCCATTACCCGCGCAGAGATAGAAAGCATAAGGCACGTCAATGCAGACAACATGATGCGCCTTCTTTTGGACAGAAAATTCATAAAGGAAGTTGGCAAGAAAGATATTCCAGGAAAGCCTGTATTGTATGGAACTACAAACGAATTCCTTGAATTCTTCCATTTGCAGAGCATTGCGGATTTGCCGCAGCTGGACGAAAAAGAAAGCGAGAGGTTCGAACTTGCCCGTTAACGAAGAAAAAGAGAAAGATTCATACCGTCTTCAGCATTACATGGCAAAGGCTGGCGTTGCAAGCCGCAGGGCCAGCGAGCAGATTATACTGGCAGGGAGGGGTTCTGTTAATGGCCTTACCGTAACGGAACTTGGCACTAAGGTTGGCAAAAAAGACAAGGTGTGCGTGGACGGCAAAGAGATTAGGCTGGAGACTGCCATGCGCTACGTCCTTTTGAATAAGCCTGCCGGTTATGTCTGTTCCCTTGCCGACGAAAAGGGCCGCCCCGTTGCGTCCGATTTGCTGAAGGATGCCTACAGCGAGCGTCTGTATAACGTTGGCCGTCTGGACATGTTCTCCTGCGGGCTTATAATATTCACAAACGACGGAAATTTTGCCGCCAAGCTTTCCCATCCGTCTGCGGAACTGGAAAAGGAATACATTGTGGACACAAGCCTACCCTTGCCAAGAAGCCTTGCCGACGACTTTATGGACGGCATACGCATTGACGGTGTATTCTACCGCTGCAAGGAAGCAGAAGAGCTTAATGCCCGCAGAATGAGGATTGTCCTTGTGGAAGGAAAGAACCGCGAAATCCGCCGTGTTTTTGAATCCAGGGAAATCGGTATAAAGGCGCTAACAAGAATCAGGATTGGTTGCGTGGGCATAGAAGGCCTGCAAGCTGGCCAGTTCCGCGACCTTACCCAGAAGGAAGTGCAGGCTTTGTTAAAGCTTTGCACCAGCAAGGATTATTAGAAGGAGAAAAAAAATGGTTGTAGCTATAGACGGACCTGCAGGAACAGGAAAAAGCACCGTTGCACATCAGGTTGCAAAGGATTTGGGACTCGTATATCTTAACAGCGGCAGTTTTTACCGCGCACTTACGCTTTCTGCAATAGAGGCTGGCATTTCCCCAGATGATGCGGATGCCGTTCTTGAACATGCCAAGAAGCAAAAGCTAGATTATGTTAACGCCCGCCTTATACTGAACGGAGTGGACGTGGACGACCAGCTTCACCAGGACAAGGTTGACTCTGCTGTAAGCAAGGTTTCATCCATTGTGGAGCTAAGGCACCTTGTAAACGCCAGAATGCGTGAAATTGTGCAGGATTTGAGCATCATCTGCGAAGGACGCGACATGACAACCGTTGTTTTCCCCAACGCAGAGCATAAGTTTTTCTTGGATGCAAGCATAGACGTCCAGGCAAAAAGACGCTTTGACCAGGGGGTTAGCAACCTTACTCTGGAAGAAATCAAGGCTGCAATTATAAAAAGGGACGAAATGGACAGGAAAAAAGCTGAAGGATCCCTAAAAAAATCAGCGGATTCCTTTTATATTGACACATCAGACTTGACCATATCGCAGGTTTGTGAGATAATAGAGTCAAAAATAAACGCTTAATTAAGGGTTACGTATGAACGAGAAGGAAGTGGAAATGGATGGCGTAAAGGACTCAAACGACATTCACACACAATTGGAAGCATCTATCAATCAGATGGAGTCTGTTGAAAACGGTAATGTAACAGGTACCGTTGTTGAAGTTAGAGACGATACAGTTTTCGTAGACATCGGTCTCGGACGTGATGGTCAAATCCGTATTTCAGAATTCGGTGACGAAATACCCAATGTTGGGGACAAGGTTACTGTATTTCTTAAGAATCCGAGCGGAAAGGACGGTTTGCCGGAAGTTTCAAAGCTTAAGGCAGATGAGACACGCCTCTGGGAAGAATTTAAGAAAGCTTTCGATGATAAAACAGCAGTAGACGGTACAATTTCAGCGGTTACAAAGGGTGGCTTCAAGGTCAACCTTGGTGGCGGAATCGAAGCATTCCTTCCAATCAGCCAGGCAGACAGCCAGAAGGTTGAAAAGGAAGAAAAGCTTATCGGCATTAAGGACAAGTTCTACATTGACCGCCTTTACAGCAACAGCAAGCGCAACGTAGTAGTCAACCGCCGTAAGTATCTTGAGGAAAACATCAACAGGAACCGCGAAAAGTTCTTTAACGAGATAAAGATTGGCGACTCCGTAAAGGGAACCGTAAAGTCATTCACAAGTTTTGGTGCATTCATCGACTTGGGTGGCTTCGACGGCTTGCTCCACATCAACGACATGAGCTGGGGCCATGTTACCCGTCCAAAGGATTTTGTAAAGAAGGGCCAGGAAATCGAGCTTAAGGTTATCCGCCTTGATCCAGAGGGAAAGAGAATCAACCTCTCCCTCAAGCACTTTACAGAAGATCCGTGGGTTCACTTTGAAGAAAAGTACCATGTTAACGATGTTGTTACTGGCAAAGTTACAAAGCTCACAGACTTTGGCGCATTCATTGAACTTGAAGAAGGCATTGAAGGCCTTGCACATATTTCTGAATTCTCTTGGACAAAGAAGGTTAACAAGCCTTCCGACATGGTAAAAGAGGGTGACGAAGTTAAGTGCATGATTTTGGGCTACGACATTCAGGCTGGCCGTGTTTCCCTTGGTCTCAAGCAGGTTACTGCAAATCCGTGGGATGCAATCGGCGACAAGTATCCTGTAGGCACAAAGCTCAAGGGCAAGGTTGTAAAGATTACCAACTCTGGCGCATTTGTTCAGCTTGAAGAGGGAATCGACGCATTCCTTAGCGGCGAAGACTTGTCTTGGACAAAGAAGGTTAAGCACCCGGGCAGCGAGATTAAGGTTGACCAGGAACTTGATGTTGTCGTAACAGAATGTGATCCTTCAAACCGCAGAATCCGCGTTGGCGTAAAGCAGCTCACAGACAATCCTTGGAAGGAATTCGCATCAGAATTCAAGCCGGGCAGCACACTTGAAGGAACTGTTTCCAGCATCACAGACTTTGGTATCTTTGTTAAGGCACCAAACGGAATCGAAGGTCTTGTAAACAAGGCAAACCTTAGCGAAGACCGCGACACTCCATTTGAAGAAGCTGTTAAGAAATACAATGTAGGCGACAAGGTAAACGTCTATGTTGTTTCTATTGATGTGGAAAAGGGCAAGGTTGCATTCTCTGTAAAGGAATACAAGAAGGCTCAGGCTCGTGCCGAAATTTCACAATACATGTCTTCTTCTAATGATGATGACGGTGCTTACACAATTGGAGACAGCCTTAAGAATCAGAAAGAAGACAAATAAATTAGTTTCGATGGGTGAGTGATGACAGGACAACTTTTGTTCAGCGCAGAAAAAATAAAGTCACTCATCGAGATTAATACCAAGCTTAACTCTAATTATGCAGAACCAGACAAAGTGTTGGTTTACATTTTGGAATCAGCAATGTGTCTGGTTGAATGCGAGTCTTCTTCGATTCTTCTTTTGAACCGGGAAGGCTCCGCTTTGCATTTTGCAGTTGCACTGGGGCCAAAAGGTGCAGAGGCAAAAGACGTTCCTGTAGACACAAACAGCATTGCAGGCTGGGTCATAGCAAACAACCAGTCAGTAATAGTTGATGATGTTCCCGCCGATACCCGCTTTAACCGGGGCGTCCAAGACAAAACAAACTACATCACCAAAAACATGATAGCCACACCCATCCGCATAGGCAACGACTGCATTGGGGTGATTGAGCTTATAAACAAAGTAGACGGAAAAAAATTCACCGAAGACGATGTTTCCATATTGGAACTGGTCGGTATTCAGGCCGGAAATGCCTACAGAAATTCCCATTTCTACATAAACACCAGGGAAAGCATTGATGCCTTGCAGGATTCTGTTAGCCAGGGCAAGGATTTTCATGCATTCATAGCAAAAAGCCCAATAATTCTTGACACCATAAAAGTCATAGAAGAAGCTTCCAAGGTAAATTCTTCCGTGCTTATTTTGGGAGAGAGCGGGGTAGGCAAGGAACTCTTTGCGGAACAGCTGCACCTAAAAAGTCCCCGCAGGGAAAAGCCCTTTGTCCGCGTAAGCTGTGCAGCCCTTTCTCCGTCCATTTTGGAAAGCGAACTTTTTGGCCACGTTAAGGGAGCCTATACAAATGCAATAAATGCCCAGAAGGGACGCTTTGAAGTTGCAGACGGCGGAACCCTCTTTTTGGACGAGATTGGCGAAATGCCGCTGGAACTTCAGGCCAAGCTATTGCGCGTAATTCAGGAAAGAAAATTTGAAAAGGTCGGTTCAAGCGAAACTGTGTCTGTTGACGTCCGCATAATAGCCGCCACAAACAGGGACCTTGAGTCCATGATTCAGGCCGGAAAATTCAGGGCAGACCTTTACTACCGCCTTAACGTGCTTCCGCTTAACATTCCCCCGCTAAGGCAACGCAAGGACGACATAGAGCCGCTTGCATATTTCTTCCTTCAAAAATACAGCTCGGAAACAAAAAAGCCCTTCGTTGACTTTTCAACGCCCGCAATAAAGGCTTTGTATTCATACTCTTGGCCGGGTAACGTCCGCGAACTTGAAAATACAATCGAAAGGGCCTGCATACTGGGCAATCCTCCCTACATCAATCTGGAGGACTTTAGGTTGAACGTGTCTTTTCCGCCGGTACAGGGGCAGGAAGTTGACTGTATGCAAAACTGCGTCCTTGAGTCTCTTTCTGCGGAAGACAAAAGCCTTAAGAATGCAGTGAATGAATTCAAGAAGCGCTATGTTAAGGCCATACTTGAACAGAATGACTGGAACCAGACAAAATCTGCAAAAGTTTTGGGAATTCAGCGCACTTATGTCTCTAAACTGCTTGCTGAACTTGAAATAAAAAAACAAATGTGATACACTTGTGCAACTTATTTGGAGAATTTGAAATGTCTAATGTTCTTACAATGGAAAAAACAAAGAAAAAAAGCGCAGGAGAAAAGGTTGAAGGATTCTTGACCCGCAACCGTACCGTAATACTTGCGGTTTTCCTTGTTGCTGTAGTTGCTGCGGTTGCAGTTGGACTCTATTTTGGTATAAGGCAGTCCGGATACAAGAAGGGGCTTGCCGCTATTGATTCAATCGAATATACCTTTACGAAAGACATAGCAACAGCTGATGCACCTGCCCTCGTTGAAAGGCAGAACACCGCAATGAAGGCCCTTGAACCATACCTTGCAAAAAAGGACATCGTAGGAGTTAGGGCAAACATGCTCGCTGCGGAAATCGCATACGAAAAGAAAGATTTTTCAACAAGCCTGGGATATTGGCTTGCCGCTATTGACTGCCAGAAGAACACATACGTTCAGCCAGTCTGCTACTTTAATGCGGCATCCTGCAGCGAGGAACTTAACAACAACGAAGATGCAGCAAAGTATTATGAAATTGCCGCAAATTCAAAGGAATTCCTCCTTTCTAGCCATGCTCTCTTTAACTTTGCCCGCGTAAAGGAAATTTCTGGTGACAACAATGCAGCTGCAACTGCATACAAAAAGCTTGTGGATGAATATCCTTACGACAACTGGGCCAGCCTTGCTCAGAGCCGCCTTATTTCACTAAAGGCAGAAGGTTTTATTGAATAGGCTCTTTTCCTTGAGAAAGCTAAAATATCTGGCCGCGTTCGCATTCCTGCTTTTGCTGGAGGCTTGCGGCCTTGATACTTTCTATTACCTTGACCCTCCAATTACTGACGGCCACACTTCCTACTATACAACGGAAGATGGTATCTACAGGTACTTTAGCTTTGTTACAAACGAAGAAAGTTCTTTGGGCGACAACGACCAGTATTTTTCGTCAGCGTCTGAGCTTGTTTTTTTGGGAACTGAAGTATATTACAAAATTTATAAAAGCTATTCAACAATGGTCAATGCAGAAAATGCCATTGACTCGCTGAATACAAGTTCATCAAATTATACAGCAGCTGCAGAAAACCTCATAGAATCCCGTGGATACAAGCCGCTTAAATTCAGTGCGGGAAGTTTTATTCCATTGGTGGAAGCCGGATCTTCCCCGGAAAACAGGCATGTCTATATCAGGCTGAATGACTATGGTACCGAAGTGGACTACAGCAAGGGCATTTGTATATCGAATCACCCCATGGACAAGTATTCCACGGCAGATGCCCTTACCTACAATGGGCAGCCTGTTTTGCCCCGTCGCTACATAAATTCAGGCTATGGCTTCAATTTTGGCCAGGATGACAATAATCCCCTGCCTAAAAGCAGTGATGAGGATGTGAATTATTCAGGGTATTCTTCGGAAAGCGGTGTTTGGTACGTGGACATGTACGCTGTTTCTGTTGGCCGCGACGTTTCTTATGCAACGTCCTACAGCAAGGTCCTTTTCCTTGGTTCGGTAAAAATTTTAGAAAGCGACTACAAGAATTAAGGTCTATGGAAAGGTGGGAAAAGACCTACGCCGCCGTGGAGGGGCGCGAAGCATTGCTGACGGCGCAGATCCCTGAGCTATGTCGAAGGGGCGGAGCTGTTAGCAATGAAGGCGAATGCCGGAACCCCGGTTCTCGCAACGAAGTTTCAAGCGAGGGCGGTGGTGCAAGGGCATGAAGGCCGGGTTAGCAAGGAAACAGAATGGATGAGCCGTTAAAAGTTCCATCCAGAAAATTTAGGGAAGACAAAAAAAATACTTGAATAAAATTCTTTTTTGTGCAATAATATTTGGCATCACGGCGCTTTAGCTCAGCTGGATTAGAGCATCTGCCTTCTAAGCAGAGGGTCGGCAGTTCGAGTCTGCCATGCGTCAGAAAAGCTTTCTTTGAATTTTTTTTCAAGGAAAGCTTTTTTTTATTGTAGATTCTAGGATTTTGGTTTATAATTTGATTATGAAACGTATTTCTGCTTTTTTATCCCGTTTTTTTACTTTGTCCTTCTTTTTTTTGACAGTAAATCCCCTTGCAAAGGCTGCTCCGGCAGATAATCTGTCTCTGAACGACAATTTTTTTAACGAATTTGTCGCAAGAACGTGGAATGCAAGCGATGGCCTCACTGGAAACACCATAACAGACCTTTTACAGGATTCCAAGGGCTATCTCTATTTTGGAACATACGAGGGTCTTGTCCGCTTTGACGGTGTTAAATTTGTCACTATAAACCACATCTACGACAGCAAATACAACTTTGTCTCCGCCCGCGTGATATTTCAGGATTCTTTGGAGAACATCTGGGTAGGCTCCAACGACGAGGGTGTTGTCTGCATAGGAAATGATGGCAGTGTAAGCTCCTTCCGCATGGAGAACGGCCTTCCCAACAATTCGGTTCGCTCTATTGCAGAAGATGACGACGGCAACATCTGGGTTGGTACTGCATCCGGGGTTGCCTACATAACGAAGAGCCAGGAGGTTGTGCATCCTGCGGGGCTTGCGGAATATGACGACGAAAGCCTTATCGTGCAAAAACTCTACTGCGACACTGCGGGCAGAATTTGGCTTTGCGGTTCTCTTCCAGGCAGTATATACTGCTATTCGGGCGGAAAATTCGACAGGTACACGGGCATTACAAAGATTAAGAATCCGGTGGTACGTACGGTTGCGCAGGATTCCAAGGGGGCCTTCTGGTTTGGCGTATCCCCGCACTATGTGGTCTGCATTGACGGAACCGGTGAGACTGTGCTTGACGTTGGTCACGGTAAGCAGCCCGGTACGGTCGTAAACACAATCGTACAGGATTCCCACAGGAACATCTGGATAGGCCTAGACAGCGGTGTTGCGGTTTACCACGACGGAATAATTTCCTTCTACGACAAGAGCAATGGCCTTTGCGACAACAATGCCAACAAGATAATAGAAGACCGCGAGGGCAACATCTGGATTGCAACGGACAGGGGCGGCGTTCATAAGCTGAGCACTGGAAAATTCGTTACGGTCCGCATGGACACCACCGTAAACTCTATATGCGAGGACAGCATAAGGTCCTTGGTTTGGCTGGGCTGCGACAAGGGGCTTTTCTGCTACGACCCAAAAAAATCGGTCTTCGTGGAAAACAGCATCACGGAAAAGTGCTCAAACATAAGAATCCGCCACGTGGGGATTACAGAAGATGGAACTCTGCTGGTAAGTTCATACGGCAATTACGGCCAGATTGTCATAAGCCCTGACGGAAAATTCCGCAACTGGAACAAGGAATCCGGCCTTAGCGGCGACATGACCCGCATTTCCACCTTCTGTTCGGATGGAAAGCTTTACGTTGGTACGACCAGTGGCCTTAACATAATTGACACTGCCAGCGGAAGCATAAAAATCATGAACAGGGACGACGGTCTTCCAAACGACTACATAATGTGCATCTACCAGGCATCGGACGGAAGCATCTGGTGCGGTACTGACGGAAGCGGCATCTTTATACTCAAGGACGGAAGCGTTTCCGCAACCTACACCACCAACGAAGGGCTTGCAGGCAACGTTATATTCAAGATAAGGGAAGTGACACCCGGCGAGATATGGGTCTGCACAGGCTCCGGCATAACCCGCTTTATGAATGGCAAGCGCATATCATATTCTTCAAACAGCGGACTTGGTACGGACGGCATCTTCCAGGTGGTGGACGACTATTCCGGCTCCTGCTTCATGACCAGCAACCGCGGTATTTCAAGCGTTTCCATGGAAGAACTCAATGCTTATGCGGAGGGAAGCATTCCCAAGGTTTACGCCCGCTTCTACGGACGGTCTGACGGCCTAATTTCAGGCGGCGTTACGAGTACGTCCCTTTCCATGAAGGACAGCCTGGGCCGCATTTGGTTCACCCTCATAGATGGCTTTGCAATCTACGATCCGGTAAAGGGCAAGTCCAACAAGGCAAAACCCATCGTGCAGGTGGAGACAATTTCCATAGATACGGATGTTAATGAGTTTACCAACAAGACAGTAGTCATGCCCCCAGACTCAAAGAGGCTCAGAATCGACTTTACGGGCCTTAGCTTTGTCTCTTCGGAGAACATGAATTTCCGCTACCAGCTGGAGGGCTTTGACACAGGCTATTCAGACTGGGCGGCAGAACGCTTTGTTTCCTACACCAACTTAAAGCCCGGCACCTACAAGTTCACGGTTCAGGCCGAAAATACGGACAACATACAGAGCGACCCGTCGCCGGTCCTTACAATCATAAAAAAGCCACACTTCTGGCAGCTCTGGTACTTCTGGCTTTTGTGCGCAATAATCCTAGTAACTGTTGCCGCACTGGGAATCTGGTCAAGGTTCCGCCGCCTAAAGAAGTATCAGATTAAGCTTGAGCGCGAGGTTGATGCCCAGACCAAGGAGCTTCAGGAGCAGGCCGTGGAACTCCAGAACAGGGCACACGCACTTGAAGTTGCAAACGACAAGGCGGAAAAGCTTTTGCTTAACATATTGCCAAAGCCTGTTGCAGATGAGCTTACGGAAAACCCGGGTCGGCAGATTGCTAAGCAGTATTCAAACGTCTGCGTCTTCTTTGCGGACATAGTGGGCTTTACAAAGCTTTCCACCGGCATGAGCGCAAACGAAATCGTAAAAATGCTCAACGCAATATTCTCCCGCTTTGACGAGCGGCTGCTGGAATTCGGCGTGGAAAAAATCAAGACAATCGGTGATGCCTATATGGCGGCCTGCGGCTTTGAGGAGGCTGTGCTGGGAAATGCTGCCGTCGTAAAAATGATAAACCTTTCCCGCGCCATCCTAAAGGAAATAGAAGACTTTGACAAGGAGACAGGCTTCAACCTGCTGATGAGAATCGGCATAAACTGCGGACCACTCATCGCGGGCGTAATCGGAAAGTCAAAGTTCATCTATGACATCTGGGGCGACACGGTAAACGTTGCAAGCCGCATGGAATCCACCGGTCAGCCGGGCAGAATCCACGTTACGGAAAACGTCTTCCTGCGCACAAAGGGACTCATAGAATACAGCGACTGCGTGGAAATAGAAGTGAAGGGCAAGGGCCTCATGAAGACCTACTTTGTGGAATAGTTTTTCTGGACGGCATTTTGTTTTTCAACTGTGTCCGGTCCTTCGGAACCGGCCAGACTCCATGGCATTTTATCCTCTAAACACATAGCGTCAAGGACGGCGCGTCATTTCTTTGCAAACAAAACTAACTGGATAAAACGCCATGGAGTGCGTTTACCCCGCTTTTCGGGGTTCCGGCATTCGCCTCCATTGCCTAACGGCAACCCGCTTTCGCGGGCCCCTACAATCGGGCGTAGGCTCTGTTTGCTGTCGTAGCTAAGAGATTAAGGTCAATGGCATTAATATAAAGAACTGTCATGCCGAACTGCTACGCCACATTCGCACGCACTTGCTACGAATGTGGATTCGGCATCTCTCTTCAATATTGTAATTTGAGATTCTGAGTCAAGCTCAGAATGACGAAAAGTTAATGGCACAGTGTTTTAAGTCTTGTTAATTGACAGGGCAGGGGGCGTTGCGGGGGCTTCCCCCGCAGAAGGGGTAGGACGCAACGAAGTGCGGCCGCAGGGGAAGGCTTTCCCCTCCTGAATGAATAGAATACGTGGATTGATTACCCGTGGATTGCTTAAAAAAAAATACCTATTGAATAAGTATGAAAAAATTGCTATATTGTGCTAATTTCTAGAAACAGAGGTAATAATCATGAAACGTATCGTAACAATACAGGACATTTCATGCGTAGGAAAATGCTCTCTCACCGTAGCTCTCCCCATCATCAGCGCAATGGGCATTGAATCAGCAATCATTCCAACGGCAGTTCTTTCAACACATACAGGCTTTAAGAACTTTACCTTCCACGACCTGACAGGCGAAATCAGCAAGATTACTTCCCACTGGAAGGAACAGAACATCGGTTTTGACGGCATATACACCGGTTACCTTGGCTCATTCGAGCAGCTTGACCTTATGAAGGAACTTTTTAAGGACTTTGGAAAGGGAAAAACTCTTTTTGTAGACCCCTGCATGGCGGACAACGGAAAGCTCTATCCAGGCTTTACCCGCGAATTTGCCCTTGCAATGGCAAAACTCTGCGGCCTTGCGGACGTTATCTGCCCCAACATTACCGAGGCAACCCTGCTTTTGGACAAGCCATACCCCGGCGATGAATACGACGAAAAATATATAAAGAACTTAATGGAAGAACTTGCAAAGCTTGGCTCCAAGAAGGTAATCCTAAAGGGAGTTGGATACAAGAAGGGGCTCTGCGGCGTAATTACCTTTGATTCTGCTACAGGTGCCTTTAGCGAATACTTCCACGAGCTTATCCCGGCAAAATTCCACGGTACTGGCGACATCTTTGCATCCGTTGCCTTTAGCGCGGTAGTTCTTGGAAAGTCTCTTGAAGAGGCCGTTAAGCTTGCGGCAGACTTTACGGTTCTTTCCATAAAGAAGACAATGGCCCACACCGACCACAACTGGTACGGCGTAGACTTTGAGTCGGCATTCCCTTGGCTCTTGCAGAATTTGCAATAGATTCTGTTTTGTGCTAAACTGTTGCCAAATCTACGGAAAATTAAGTACATAGGAGTCCCATATGGCGGAAAATCTGCTTGAAATTCAAAACGTTAGCGCAAGCATCGGCGCAAAGGAAATACTTCACAATGTTTCATTGAATATAAAGAGCGGAGAAACCCATGTCCTTATGGGACCCAACGGTGCTGGTAAGTCTACGCTTGGCTATACCCTCATGGGCAACCCGGAGTATACGCTTACCGGCGGCAAGATTATTTTTAACGGAAAGGACATAACTCCTTTTTCTACGGACGCAAGGGCTAAGGAGGGCATGTTCCTTAGCTTCCAGGATCCGCTTGAAGTTCCCGGTGTTTCGCTTGAATCCTTTATCCGCTCTTCCATGCAGCAGGTTTCCGGCCAGAAGGTAAAGCTCATGGCATTCAAAAAGGAGCTTGAAGAGTCAATGTCTGTCCTTAACATGGCTTCTTCCTATGCAGAGCGAGACCTTAACGTGGGCTTTTCCGGCGGCGAAAAAAAGAAGTCGGAGATTCTCCAGCTTCTGATGCTTAAGCCCAAGCTTGCAATCCTTGACGAGACGGATTCAGGCCTTGACGTTGACGCTGTCCGCACCGTTAGCAAGGGCATTTTGGAATACCAGAAGAAGAACAATGGTGCCCTTCTTATTATTACCCACTCAACAAAGATTCTCGAAAGCCTTAACGTTGACTATACCCACATCATCGTAAAGGGGCGCATAGTTCATTCAGGAGACGCTTCTTTGGTTCAGAAGATTAATGCGGAAGGTTTTGACCAGTTCATTCCACAGGAAATTAAGGATGCCGAGCGCAGGGAACGTCTTGCCGCTGCTGCAAAGGCCGCAATGGATGCCGTTAAGATGAATGCGGCAAACGGAGGCCTTTCGTAATGTCTGAAAAAGAAAGAACAGAAGTTAAGGACCTTGACCAGTCAATATACAATTTTAGCTACGAAGAAAAGGACGAGGACTTTTTTAAGGTCCGCAAAGGTCTTGACGAGTCAATTATAGAGAGAATCAGTAAGGAAAAGAATGACCCCGTCTGGATGAAGGAGTGGAGGCTCAAGTGCCTTAAAATCTTTAACGAGACCAATGAGCCTGACTGGGGGCCGGACATTCACGACCTTGACATTCAGAAAATCGTAACATACGTAAAGCCCAAGACCCAGATGGCCGCAAAGTGGGCTGACGTTCCAAAGGATATAAAGGAAACCTTTGAAAAGCTTGGCATTCCAGAGGCGGAAAGGGAAAGCCTTGCCGGTGTTGGAGCCCAGTACGACAGCGAGCTTGTCTACCACAATGTAAAGGACGAGGTTGCAGAGCAGGGTGTTGTCTACACCGATATGGAAAGTGCCCTTACAGGTCCCTATGCGGATCTTGTAAAAGAAACCTTCATGCATCTTGTTCCTCCAACTGACCACAAGTTTGCGGCCCTTCATGGGGCTGTCTGGAGCGGTGGAAGCTTTGTCTATGTTCCTAAGGGCGTACACGTAAAGATTCCGCTACAGTCATATTTCCGCCTTAATGCGGCAGGGGCAGGGCAGTTTGAACATACGCTTATAATCGTGGACGAAGGTGCAGACCTTCACTTTATAGAAGGATGTTCTGCGCCAAAGTACAACGTTGCAAACCTTCACGCGGGCTGCGTAGAGCTTTACGTAAGAAAGAACGCAAGGCTCCGCTACAGCACAATAGAAAACTGGTCAAAGAACATGTACAACCTGAACACCAAGCGTGCAATTGTGGAAGAAGGTGCCAAGATGGAATGGGTGTCCGGTTCATTCGGAAGCCACATATCCTACCTTTACCCGACCACTATCCTAAAGGGAAACAACTCCCTTTGCGAGTTTACAGGAATCACCTTCTCCGGCAAGGGGCAGGACCTTGATACCGGCGCAAAGATGATCCACATAGGAAAGCACACTTCAAGCGTAATCAACACAAAGTCAATCAGTAAAAGCGGAGGACGCAACACCTACCGCTCCTCAATAGTCGTAAACAGGAGCGCCAGCGGTTCAAAGTCCAGCGTTAACTGCGAAAGCCTTATGCTGGACGAAGAAAGCCGCTCAGACACTGTTCCCGCAATGAACATAATGACCGACGACTGCGACATAGGCCACGAGGCAAAGATTGGACGCATTTCCAACAAGGCAATCTTCTACCTGATGAGCCGCGGCATGAGCGAAGAAGAGGCAAGGGCCACAATAGTAAGCGGTTTTGCAAACCCGGTAAGCAAGGAACTCCCGCTGGAATATGCGGTAGAGATGAACAACCTTATCCGTCTTGAAATGAAAGGAAACCTGTAATGGCAAGCACTGTATTCAATTTGGACGTAAACAATTTTCCAAGCCTTACCTGGCACCATCTCCACATAAATCACGGCCACATGGAGGCATCTCTTTCTTCTGCTGCGGACGCTTCTGTAAGGGGAACCGGGGGTGGCATAGCATTTGCCAAGGTTCTAGAGGGGGCTTCTTCCCTTAACCCAAAAGCATCTTCCATAGAAACCCAGATGGGCAAGGAATTTGACAAGGCCTTTGACTCTTTTGCAAAGGAAAAGAATCTTCCGCTAAATCTTTTTACCGTCAATGCAGGCTCCCAAAACCAAAGTCCTGTTAACGTTTCCTTTGACATAGCAGATTGTTCCCAGACTGCGGCGGACTTTTTTATTGATGCTGGAGAAGATTCATCCTCTGTATTTATATTTGACTTTTCTTCCAAGAAGGCAAGCGAGGGTGTCTTTGGAACAAGAATCCGCGTACTTGCATCTTCTTATGCAAAGGTTCACATTGTTACGGTGAACATGCTTTCTTCCGGCTTTGTTAATTTTACGGCCCTTGGAACTTGCAATGCCGACGGTGCAGAGGTGGAAGTTACCCAGCTTGAGCTTGGCGGTGGCAAGGTCTTTTCCGGAAGCATGCAGCTTTTGGAAGGTTACCAGGCAAAGGCTTTTGGCCAGGAAGGCTACTTTGCAAAGAAATCCGCTGAATTTGACATAAACTATATTGTCCGCCATACAGGCCGCGACACTTCAAGTGAAGTCGTGGCAGAAGGTGTGGTTTCAGATTCCGCCCAAAAAAGCTGGCGTGGAACGATTGACTTTGTGAACGGCTGCCGGGGTGCAAAGGGCAACGAAAGCGAGGCCGTACTTCTTCTTAACGAGAATGTAACCAACAAGAGCCTTCCCGTTATTCTCTGCGACGAAGAGGATGTGGAAGGCCAGCACGGTTGTTCAATCGGAAAGCTTGGCAAGGACGTTATGTTCTACCTTAAGAACCGCGGTCTTGACGAAAAGGCTGTGCGGAACCTTATGATAAGGGCAAAGATTTTTTCCGTATGCCGCCACATTCCGGATGAAGAGCTTAACGGCAGAATAAAGGATTTTATTGAGGGAGATTTGTAGATGAATTTAAGCGACTTGCGCAAAGACTTTCCAATTTTTACAAGTCCTGCAAACGAAGGGCTGATTTATTTTGACAATGCCGCCACAACCCAGCGCCCGCTTTGCGTTACAAAGGCAATTCAGGACTTTTACGATAACGACAATGCAAACCCCCTGCGTGGCCTTTACGGGCTTAGCATGCGTGCAACAGAACGCTACGAAAATGCAAGGCAGACAGTCGCAACTTTTTTAAACGCAAGTTCCTCACAAGAAATAATCTTTACCCGAAACGCGTCGGAAAGCCTTAACCTTGTTGCCTACACATGGGCTCTTTCCAACGTGGGCGAGGGCGACGAGATAGTTGTTAGCGCAATGGAGCACCACTCAAACCTGCTTCCCTGGCAGATGGTCTGTCGCACAAAGAAAGCAAGGCTTGTCTTCCTTGAATGTGCAAACGACGGCGTAATTGACAAAAGCGAATGGGAGTCCAAGATTACGGCAAAAACAAAACTCGTTGCAATTACCCATGTTAGCAACGTATTTGGAATTACAAACCCGGTAAAAGAAATTGCCGCCTATGCCCATAAGGTTGGCAACGCTGCAAAGGGAGCCATTGTTGTTGTTGACGGTGCCCAGAGCCTTCCACATATTGCGGTGGACGTTAAGGATTTGGACGCAGACTTTTTTGCCTTTAGCGCCCACAAGCTTTGCGGTCCAATGGGAATCGGTGGACTTTACGGAAAGAAGTCCATCTTGGAAGAGATGCCCCCATTCCTCCGCGGTGGAGAGATGATTGAATACGTTACCCGCGAAGATGCAACCTATGCGGAGCTTCCCCACAAGTTTGAGGCTGGTACGGTTAACGCAGCCGGTGCGGTTGGACTTGAAGCCGCAATAAAATACATACAGAATGTTGGCCTAAAGAATATAGAAGAAAACGACAACCACCTTGCATCCCTTTTGATGAGCGGAATGAAGCAGCTTAAGGGAGTAAGCATAATTGGCCACCAAGACCCCTTGCGCCACTGCGGAATCGTCACTTTTACCATAGACGGTGTGCACCCCCACGACATAGCAAGCATCCTGGACACAGAGCACATAGCAGTCCGTGCAGGCCACCACTGTGCCCAGCCCCTCATGCAGAAGCTTGGGGTGAACAGCACAGCCCGCGCTAGCCTTTACTTCTACAACACAGAGGATGAAGTTTCCCTCTTTTTGGAAAAGCTTTCGCTGGTTCGCAAGTGGATGGGACTTGAATAGCCATATGACTAAAATATTCATTCCCGCCGTGCTTGTCTTTTGACCTCAAAAAACGCTATATTATACTCATGGACGTAAAATCACTTTATGCAGAAATTTTAAATGAACATAACTTGAACCCTTCCCACAAGGGTGTAATGCAGGACGCATCCCTTACACTGCGCGGAGTAAACCCCAGCTGCGGGGACGACATTTACCTTCAGCTTAAGGTAGACGAAAAGGGTGTCATAACGGAAGGTTCTTTTAACGGATCCGGCTGCGCAATAAGCCAGGCAAGCGTAGACATGATGCTGGACGACATTATTGGGAAAACTACGGAAGAAGCCCTGCGTCTTTCTGACCTCTTTGCCGACATGATTCATGGAAAGGTTTCTGACGACTCTGCCCTGGAAGAACTGGACGAAGCCGCAAGCCTTAAGAACATAAGCTTTATGCCCGCCCGCGTAAAATGCGCCGTACTTGGCTGGCACACAATGGAAGAAATGCTAAAGAACGGAAAGAGTGAAGGGCAGGGGCAGGCTTCCCACTGCAACATTTAGCGGCAATGCAAAAAAAAACGCTTCCTTTGCGGGAAGCGCTTTCTGTATAAAGATAAGAATTATTTCTTCTTCTTGTTTACAGCATCCTTGAGAGCCTTTCCAGCCTTGAACTTTGGTGTCTTTGCTGCTGCAATCTTGATTTCTTCACCAGTCTGTGGGTTGCGGCCTGTGCGGGCTGCGCGCTTTCCTACTTCGAATGTACCGAATCCGATGAGCTGAACGCTTTCTCCCTTTGTAAGCTGCTTAGTTACTGTTTCGATGAATGATTTTACAGCTGCTTCTGTGTCCTTCTTTGAAAGACCTGTGTCTGCTGCAATGGCATCTACTAATTCTGTCTTGTTCATACCAATTTTCTCCAGATTAGAATTTTTATTGCCTCCCTTTTAAGAGGCACATATATTATTATACATGATTTTCCGCTAGAATTCTAGTAGTAACGCAATAAATTTGGAAAAAAGTGTTGAATTTATGCTTAATTTGGCCCCTACGCCCGATTGGAAGGGTTGCCAAAGGCAAGACCGCCATGGGCGGGCCGGAGCGTAAGCGTAGCCCTGGAAAGCGGGGAATCAAAATGCATGAAAACCACGAAGACCAAAAGACAGATGTAAAAAGAAGAAATGCCGTCCAAAAAAAAAGAAGAAAAATGTGTTTAAAATAAAAAAATCTCCCATGACAGGAGATTGATTTTATAACTAAGTTCTAAGACCTCTGGCCAAAGACTTTAGTCGGGACGACAGGATTTGAACCTGCGACCCTCTGGTCCCAAACCAGATGCGCTACCAGCTGCGCTACGTCCCGATTTGTATGGAGAATGACGGGATCGAACCGCCGACAACCTGGGTGTAAACCAGGTGCTCTACCAGCTGAGCTAATTCTCCGTGGTTAAGATGATATTACTATATCAACTTAGCAAAAAAGTGTCAATAGCAAAATCAAAAAAATCATAAAAATTTATAAAAATTTTCGCAGGGCAGGGGATTTGCTTGCCACCTGCCGTCTGCCCCTGCGGCTGCTCTTCTGCACCTTAATTTTCCTTTCTTGCCGCTATCGTATCCTTTCTATTTTCCAAGCCCTGTGGATTTTTGAGTTCCTGTAGTCTTCCGGGATTGTTTTTGCCGTAATGTCCGTGGCCTTGTAGAGAAGCTCTCCGTTCATGCGGGAGGGTAACCTCTGCTCTTCAAATATGAGCCTGCGGCTGTTAGTGCTAAAGTAGAGGATTCCGTCCGGCGTAAGAAGGGAAAGTGATTTTCTTACCAGTGCAGGCCAGTCGCGGTTTATGTCCAGAGTGGCATCGCTGCGCTTGGAGTTGCTAAAGGTTGGCGGGTCAAGGATTATTATGTCAAAGAGCTGCGTTCCGTCTTCGCCCATGGATTTTTCTGCAATTTTTCTGTCCAGGTATGCGCTAACGTCTTCGCGGGTAAAGATATACTTTGCCTTGTCCGTAAAACCGTTTGCCGCCATGTTGTCCTTTGCCCAGTCAAGGTAGGTGTTGCTTGTGTCCACGCTTTCCACAAAAGAAGCACCGCCTTCCGCAGCGTATACGGAAAATGAGCCTGTGTAGCAGAATAGGTTTAGGACGGCCTTTTGCCTGCATTCAGAGCGCACCATGTCCCTGAGCGGCCTGTGGTCAAAGAAAAGCCCTGTGTCTATGTAATCCGTAAGGTTCACGTAAAAAATCTGCCCCTGCTCAAAGACAAGACCCTTAACATAAGGCCTGTCTTCCCGGCTTAGCTTTGAATACTGGGCAGTTCTTCCGCCCTTTCCGTCATCCTCTGCAATCTTCCTGCGCCTTTTGGTAAGCACGTGGTCTTCTGCAATGCCGGTAACTTCTGCCGCTGCCTTTGCCATGCTCTTTAGCCATTGGTTTTCCTCTTCGTCGTCCTTTTCGTAGGGGCGCTCGTAGAGGTAAAGGTGGATGTATGTCCTTGAGGCTTCTTCTGCAACCACTGCTTGTGCATCCGGTCCGTTACGGCTTATGGCTGCGTTATGCTCGTTTTGCTGCAGAATTGCCGAATATTTGTCTTTTGTTCCTTCTGGCAAAAAAGTGTAGATGTCTGCCGCCAGGGGAATTTCCGGTATGTCCCTGTCGTAGAGCCTGTAGCATGTTATTCTGTTTTTTCTTGCCCACTTGCGGAGCTGCTTGTACTGCTTGGAAATCCTGTTTGCAAAGATTTTTGCCTGGTATTCAGTTTTTTCCGGGCTGTCCGGTGAAAATGGTTTCTTTTCCATAAGGACATTATACGCAATTTTGTGCTTGTTTACAATGGACGGCTTGGCTCTTGATTTTTTTTGACGGTAGTCTTTAGGACGGTGCTTTTTAGGACGGTAGTCCTACTTGCTCTACGATTTTGTTTGTTGGCTAATTCGACCGAACGTTTCTTTTCGTCACCGCCGTTCCGGGGTTCCGGGGGCCCAACCCCTCCATTGCTTCGCAACCCGCCTTTGGCGGGCCCCTCCATGGCGGCGTAGGCCTTGCGATTCTGCACTTGCTAAGCCGCCCTCCGTGGCTCTTTACTTTTTGGCAAGAACGAAAAAATCCACCAACGGTTTCAGATGTGGTCCCCGGGGTGGTCCCTGAGGCTCTCGAAGGGCTCTCGAAGGGCCGGTTCAGTTGCAAACAGCTTTTCCGCTCAAATTTAAGCCATTTTCTGCCGAAAATCCTTATGATATGGACAAAAACGTGGGAAAATATCTAAAAACATTCATTTTTTCTCTCTTGATATTGTTACCAGGCTCTTCTTTTGCCTTTGCTTCCACCCACACCGTAAAAAAAGGGGAGACCCTTTACGCAATTGGCCGCATGTACGGCGTTTCCGTAAGCGATTTAAGAAGCGCAAACGGCCTTGGTTCCTCATCGGTACTCATGGTTGGCCAAAAGCTTTCCATACCAGAAAAAGGCTCTTCCTCCGCCGCAAAAAAAACAGAAGCCCCCAAGGAAGGCAAAAAAAATTCCTCTGCCGCAGAAAAGCCCCGCCAGTATGACGTTTACACGGTTCAGAAGGGAGACACCTTCTACCACATTGCAAAAATAAACAACGTTACGGTTGCAGAACTCAAAGACCTTAACGGAATCACGTCATCCGACACCCTGCACATTGGCCAGAAGCTAAAGATTCCCGCAACAATCGTAAACACAGAAAATGCAAGCCTGCCGGACCTTACTTCATCCGACCCAAGAAAGTACAGCAGCAAAAAAGGCAACTCTTCCCTTGTCTGGCCCGTAAAGAACCCGACCGTCACATACATGACCGGAAAGGTTGCCGGAGTCCAGCTAAGTGCCGCAAGAAACGAAGACGTATGCACAATCCGCGCAGGAACCGTGATGTATACAGGAGTCTACCGCGGCTACGGACAGGTCGTATTTGTCCAGTCAAAGACAGGCCACATCTACGCATACACAGGCCTTAACAGCACCTCAGTCCAAAAAGGTGATTACGTTGTCTTTGGTGACAAACTGGGAACCGCCGGAATAGACGCAATCAACGGAGCAAGCCAGATTTCCCTCATGGTCTTCCAAAAAAGCAACCCAATCGACCCTGCAAAAGCCCCTAGGGGATAAAAATTGCGTCCCTGCAATTTTTATCCCGCAAGTTTTCTTACGAAAACTTGCCCGTTTTGTATGCCAAGTTTTTGACGCGCCGTCCTTGGCGCTGCTTTTTTTACTGGCATTGATGTTCTTAAAACGTTCCTAACTGAAAATTCATGTAAATCTATTTTCACAATTTTATCTTATGTGATTTCCCAAAACTGATTTCCGTGATGTAAATTTTCCTTTGCTTTTTTTTAAATGTGTTGTATAATGTAATCATTATGGCAGAAACTACTATTGTTAACGACAGTCCTATTGGACAGCATTTGAACAAAATTGCGGAATCAAAACAGGTTTCCTATTTGGTTTTTAACAAGAAAAAAATTGACTTGGCTGCAAAGATTTCTTTTGGCCGTGAGCCGGACAACACCGTTGTAATCGACAGTAAACTTGCAAGCCGCCACCACTGCATCATTCAAAAAATTCGCGATGAATTCTTCCTTAAGGATGAAGGCAGTACGAACGGAACCTTCCTGAACGGAAGTAGGATTCCTCCGGACAAGTATGTCAAGCTCAATTCCGGCGACAAGATTAGGATAGGTTCTTCAGAACTTGTTATTTCTTAATAGAAATATGTATCAGATGTTTTCTAACGAAGAACTGGAAAATTTACGCTCAAGACTAATCTCTTACCGTGATGCAGACGACCTTCCTTCTGAGGAGGACTTGATTGCCCTTGCAGACAGGACTGTTTCTTCCCTGGAGGCTGAGGACAAAAAATACCGTCCCTATTCAGCGGAAAAGAAGCCTGGTGGCCTCTTGGACTTTTCCAAGGAAGAAATTCCTGTAATCCTTGTTCCGGACATTCATGCAAGACCAGAATTCCTCATTTCCCTGCTTGCTAGCGATGTGCTTCAAAAGTTGGGAATTTATACGGAAAAGGAATTTGACGGCGATGTGCTTGATGCCCTTAACAAGGATCTTGTTATTCTTGTATGCGTTGGCGACGTATGGCATACGGAAAACACGTCCTGGGCCTACAACCGCTGGCGCACCTCCTACGAAAAGTGGATGAACGGAGATTCCGTAAGTCCAGAAATGTGCGACGAGATGAAGGAAAATTTTGCCGCAGTTATGGGCGTTATGGAGCTAAAGAATGCTTTTCCGCGCAACTTCCACTTTTTAAAGGGCAACCACGAGAATATCATGAACTCTGAGGGGCATGGTGACCACGGCTTCCTTAAGTTTGCCATGGAAGGGGAGATGGTGCGCGACTTTGTCTACGAAAAATACGGTGACGTTACCCTTCACATGCTCAGCTGCTTCGAAAAGGCCCTTCCCATCGTTGCTGTGTTCCCGGACTTTTGTGTAAGCCATGCAGAACCACTCAAGGCTTACAAAAGAAACGACATAATCAATTACCACGACCATGGTGACCTTATTCTGAGCTTTACATGGACTGCCAACGACGAGGCCCAGAAGGACAGCGTAGAAAAGCAGTTCAAGGAGCTTAACCCCAAGGGCGGAAAGAAGGAAGCCTTGTGGTTTGGGGGACACCGCCCCGTTCCCGAAAAATTTCTTTTGCGGCAGGATGGGCATTTTGTCCAGTTCCACAATCCCGAAGAGATGAATGTTGCCCTGCTTAGCCCCGGCCGTGAATTCAAGTGTGAACGTGATATTGTTTCCATAATTTAGGAGTCGTAAATATGCCAATTCAAAGTATGCCCAAAAGGTCTTCCACACCAACTCCTGATGTAATCGGTAAGTACAGGATAATCAACCAGATTGCTCAAGGCGGTATGGGTGCGGTTTTCAAGGCTGTCCATCCGTCCCTCCGACGCGACGTAATCATAAAAAAACTTACCCTGCGTACGGGTAACAGTTCAATCCGCGAAAGGTTCAAGAGGGAAGCGCAGATTCTTATGGATTTGTCTAGCCCTTACATCGTGCGCATGTTTGACTTTTTTACCGAAGCAAGGAATGACTACATCGTTCTTGAATTTGTGGACGGCATGTCTTTGGACAAGCTTTTGGAAAAGCAGCAGTCACTTTCGCCCCAGCTTGCACTCCTTATTTTTCTTGATGCCTGCTACGGACTAAAGCACGCACATTCAAAGGGAATTGTCCACCGCGACATTAAGCCCGGAAACATACTTATTTCTCGCAGGGCAGAGGTAAAACTCTCCGACTTTGGCATTGCAAGCGGTGAAAAGGAAAACGACTCCGCAGCCAAGCAGAAAACTGCTGATTCAAATGCAACGGTTGTGGCACCCGTAAGAGAGGGCATTACCATGACAGGCGCAAAGCTTGGAACACCTGCCTATATGTCCCCGGAGCAGCTTGACGACTCAAGTTCCGTAGACCAAAGGGCAGACATCTATTCCATGGGAATAATGCTCTACGAAATGGTTACTGGAACCAAGCCTTACAAGGGCGACATGTCTTCCGACACTTTGCAGGCCATCCGCAAGGGCGACTACGAGCCACCGGAGCGTTTTGCCCCCAAACTGCCGCGTTTTGTAAGCTCACTCATCAAAAAAATGATGAGGGCAGACAAGCAGAAGCGCTTCCAGTCCATTGACCCGGTAATAAAGAAGATAAAGCGCTACCTTAAGAAATATGACCAGCATGCAATCCGCGTGAACCTTGCACAGGCTGTTATAGCAACAAAAGAAATAAGGCTTCCCCAGACTTACCAGACAAGGCACCACAAGGCTGTAAGAAATACACTTATCGTTGTGGCAGTCCTTGCCTTTATGGGGCTTATTGCTGCGGGCTGGTTCTCCAAATTCTTCCTGAATACGGTTCTAAGACACTGGTACACGCCTGTTTCTCTTGCAATGGAAATGCCGGAAAACAACCTGCCAGACACGGACTTACCGGCCAGGGCATTTTTCTATGTGAACGACAACAAGGAAATTCCTTTGGTAGATGAAGCCTACAAGCTTCCTGCCATGAGCAACAACATACGCGACTTCTATACCCCCAAGGCGGCAAAGGGTGCTTCAGATGGAAATGAAGAAAGCGCAAAAAAGCCCAACCGCAAGAACGTAAAGGTCGTAACAAAGCCAGTCTACCTTAAGCCGGGCGACTACCGCGTAAAAATCGTAGAAGGTCCCTACATCTGGTGGAACAGCATAACTGTAGGAAAAGAAGCCCAGACATTGGAATTCAACTTCCTAAAGAATGCAAGGCGCTACCTAAAAGTCCGCACAAATGCCATAGACGCTCAGACCGGGGCAGACATAACCGACCAGTGCAAGTTCATGGTGGAAACTCCAAAGGGCTTAAAGGACTTGGCAACGCTTCCTGCAGAAAGCCTCCTGACGGGAACAGTCCACCGCTTCCACATAACTGCCCCAGGTTACCACGAGGAATACTTTGGCCTAAGGATTGAATGGTACGAAGACGAGCTTTTCCTTAACGGCAGTTTAAAGAAGAAGTAAGGCTAATTAAACAGAGGACATTGAAAGTTTTCTCCAAGGGCGACCCCTTATTTCCAGTGAGGATTTCGGGTGAAGAGGTTATTAATGTTTAAGAAACGAAGGTCAAAAGAAATTGAAAAAAGCTTTTCAGAATATTTGAGCAAAGATTCAATAGCAGAAATACTTGAAACTTTTGATAATACAGAATCTGAAAAAATCTTGGATGAATTTAACAAAAAGGCAGAACTTAAAACTTATGAAATAATTGTTTTATATACAAAAGAATATGATGTTCAGAAATGGCTAGAAAAAGTCATACCAAAGTTAAAGGCCAATAATTATGTGATTTCCTCTTTTTATGGAAACTTTTTATTTGCTGATCGGAAATGTGAAAATGGATTTGATGAATCAATTATAAAAAGTATTTTAGATGATAAAACAAAAATGGCAGTTTTAATTAAAAAAACACAAATGATTAATATGGGAACAAATGATGTATTAAGGTATAATCCAAAATTCCATTTTAATGATGATTTCCTTACACTTTTTGGAAAATTGAATTATGGAGAATATATGCTGATTCCAGATGCGGATGACTTGCCCCAAGATTAATCCGTTGAAAGATTCATTGGGGGAGTTTTATGAAAAATAGAATAAAAAGTAGTTTTCTTTTAATACTTATTTGGTTTCTTTATTTCTCATGCAGCAAAAATAAAATTTCATTAGAAGAAAAACTTTTCATGCAAATGCCTTATTTAAAATCGTTGCATACGAGGGATTGTGTTTTCAAGCACGTTAATGCAGGAACTATTGGAGAATTCAGAAAGATAAATATTGATTCAATCGAATATCTTGTAATGGTTGATGAAGAAAGTATATCGGTTATTTACACTCGCGACAAATCGTTTAAATCGGCAGAAGGGGTAAGTGTTTCCACAAAGGTTAAAAATTTAGTAAAAAAGAATGCAGAAAATATTTTTGTTGAGACAGGTACATATTTATACATTCCTTTAAAAGACGGATGGCGGGCTGTAATACCTTGTGAATTTCATAAGTTTGATGCATGTAATATTGATGATAATATGCAAATTTCATGCTTTTATAAATATATGGATGAAAAACTGTCTAGCCCACAAACCTTAAAGGAATTTTACGAGTGGTATAATTCGTACTCTTTCCCGGATCTCGATTTAAAAGAAGATAATGTGCATTTTATAATGCCGATGAAGGATTAGCAATATTTCAGGAAACCGAATCCGAACGGAAGATAAGAGGGGGGGGTAGCATCCGACTACTCCGAATTCCATAGGAATTCGCGTTTATATTACAATTATAAAATAAGGAGTTGATTATGAAAAAAAATATTCTCTTTTTAGCATTTATATTTATTTCTCTTATTGTTTTACATGCAAAGGAGTTAAAGTTTTCTGATTGCTACGGAAAATGGAAAATAGACAAGGCGTTTATCGTTAGTGAAGATTTTTTAGTTATTGGGGATATGGCAAAAGAAGAAGCTGAATCATACATTGGGAAAGTAATAACATACCGCCCTAATGAATTTGAATTAAATGAAACTATTTTCAAATATTCTAGGGATATTAGAAAATATATTACAAATGTTACCGATTATTTTTATGATAAGCGTTATTGGCACGGTAGTTTTAAAGAATTTGGCATTACTGAGGAAAGGTTTAACAGGTACTCACTAGATATAGAAGATTATTTTAAGTATGAAAATCAAATAATAATCGGAGATAGCATCATTCAGTTGAATAAGAACGAACTGTTAATTGTAAAAACAAACTGGTACTTTCATGCAGTCAGATTTGAATGAACTAATTTTTTTATTTAATAAAGAATTAAGCCATGCTGAAAAATTAAAATTTCTGAGGATTACGCAAATGAAAAACTTGAAAAAAAGCTTGATTTGTTACTTGAAAACATTAAATAAAAGAAATATTTTATTCGTTCTTATTTGTTATACTTTTTTCTCTGCCTATGCACAAGAAAATTGGCTGGAGTTTTTTTTGGATTCTAAAGAAAGTGAATACTATTTATTCACTGACAAGAAATTAAAAATGAATAATATTGATGGTACTATATGGATACCTGAAAATGTAATTGAGAATTCAGAAAAAAAATCCAATAAAGAGAAAATCAATACTTTCTATACAAAAGGTTATCTTGTTGTAAATGAGACAACAATATTAGAGCTATATATAGAATGGACTGTCGTTGGTAATGCTGAATTAGAAAAAAAAGATTTGGCGATAATTGATATAAAAATTTATGAAATCAAATCAATTATTGTTTTAAAAAAATCAGGAAAAAAATCTATAAATAATTATTATCAGTTTTCTGTACATGATAATAAATTATTAGTGAAAGATTTGACTACTAATGATACACAAAAATTTAAATTACATAAAACAATAAGTACTGTTGGAGATGACGGCGAATCTTTATGGAGCGAATATATAAGATCTTCGTATTATTAGTATTATTTTACAAAATAATACCACACATATAGTGTTTTTGCAGAGTGTGAAAACACTGCCCTTTTCTCCGCCAAATAGGCATTTGATGGAGAAGCGCATAAAACACCCCATCTTTGGGGCTGCTTGTGGTAATAATTTTGTTAAACGAGGAGGAGATTAAATAGTTATGAAAAAAATACTGATTGCACTATTAATTATTTGGGCAATAATTTCATTTGCAATACTTGTAAGTGAAGATAAAAGCGATTTTTTATCTTCACAATCTATGGTAATATATTATTATTCTAATGGAGGAGAAGAAATCGATATAACTTATCTTTTTGATTCAGAATCAAAAGAAAGAATTGCAGAAGCAATAAGTGAGAGAAAGATTCAGTTTTTTAGAACAAATAAAAATGAGGATAATATATTGAATTGTTTCTTTAAAATTAGTTTTTACAATAGAAGCATTCTTTTTGAATTAAATTCCTTTGACAGAATTTATAGCGTAAACAAAAACCGATATTTTAAATGTGAGGTTGCTCAGTTGATATATCAGTCATTGTCTGTTAGATTTTTGGATGATTTAGAGAAAAACATTAACCATACGGACTCATATTAAAAAAAATTAAAGATGAATGCTAAAATAAAATATGCATGGAGTACATGGCAATGAAAATAACTATTAATGATATTATTCATTTTTAATGTTCTTGGTGGAGGTGATTTATTACCTTGGAACAAAAAAGAGGTTGAGAGACCTTTATTAAAATCAATCAGCATAGACACAAGTGATGTTGTTACAATTGTTTTAGATAATACTAACAAAAGAAAACCTATTGGGAAAATTTATGAGTTAGACTTATTCTATCTGGTTCCAATTTTCGAATATGAAGAAAATGAAAACGAGATTATAATAAAAGAGGATATATCTGAATATAAAGAAAATCGAGATGTTACCCAGAATAATCAGGAGTGAGTAAATGATTAAACAAAAAGTTAAATTGTCAATTTTATTATTTTTAATTATGAATTGCTACTTTAACTGTAGCGCACAAAAAAACGTTTTTTCTTATTCTCGATATGGAAAAGTATATAATTATGATGGAAACCACTATATAACAAAAAAAATTAACAGAATTGATTATTATGTTTTGTTTGATCATAAGATAAGAAAAAATCCATGTTTGCTTGCAATGGAAAAATCAAATATCCTTTTTACACTTGATTTAGATGGACCGCTGATGGAAAAAGCTGTTTCCGTAACAGATATTTTCCAGTTGGACAAAAATAATATTTGTGCAGTTTTTACATATACACCTGATTACAGTGTATATACTGTTATAAATGTGGTTACGAAAAAAACAAAAAGCATTGTAGCTACATATTTTTGGTATGATAAAATGAATCATGACATCATAATAATCAATTACGGGAAAAATACAGGCGGCATGTGTCTCCTTTACATAAACTCGAACTTGATTCAAAAATTTGAATACATGGGAAAACCTAGCGTAGACTACTATGAAAAAGGGAAGGTCATCAAAATTACTCAAAGTAAAACCTCTGGAGAAAACGAGGTCTATGAAATATCTTTGCGTCCATTATAAACGGTACAAATCTGACAATTGTTTTACGGAAAAAAAGAAAGTAGAGCTTCCGTCTTGGGCTAATATTGACAAGTCAGAATGCAAAAGCGACGTAGATGGAGACCTGGGCTTTGTTGTCAACGTAAAGATTGTTGGAAACAAAATTCAGAATTATATCAGGAATCACTCTTTTGCCGGTAAGTATGGATTGTGTCAAATTTAGTACGCAATTTGTTAATGATAAAATTACCAGAGTGCCTTTTCTCTGAAAACCCGTGAGCATTCTGTAGACTAAAGCGATATTTTCGTTTACGCTATATTAGATGATGAATGTCAATACATTGATACCGAGAATGTAAGAGCTGGTGATTTGGTTTTTCAGATTATAGGAAGTGGAGATAAGAAAGTAATACATTACATAGTAAATAAGGAAGGTGTATGATTAGAAAAATTATTAGAAATATATTGGGGTTTCTGCTTTTTACTTTTGCTTTTATTTCTTGTTCAAAAGATGTAAATTTTTTAGGAGTATGGACTTCAACAAAATATGATTCGATAGGTTATGGAACTAAGATTGAAATATTCAATGACGGTAGAGTTAGGATGTCTTACTTTCCTAGTCAATCCCTGGTAAATACAACGGACGAATCTTATACGTGCACGTTGCCTTCACCAAAAGAAGGGTATTTGGATAAAGATAGTTGTCAAATCATTGTTAACGGAGAGCAGAAAAAATATACCATGCAGATATACTTTTGCAGTTCCGATGGTATGACGATTCTTTTTGAAGATGGTTCAATTTGTGATTTTCTAAAAAATAATTGAATTTTGTACCTTGGAAATGATTATACTAAATGGAAATGCTATTGATAAAGAAAATAAATGCCGCGGTGAAGCAAATTTAAAACAAAGAAAGCAGGAGCCTTATCATGACTGTTTTAATTAATAAACATAGTTTCTTAAAAATACTTATCTTAGTTATGTTTTCTGTTTATTTGCATGCAGGAAGTGAAAAAGAATATGTTCCCGTTCAGATAAATAACGGTAGGAACTGTTCTGTATATTTTTCAGATTATGACTATTTTGTATGTGATCCCTATGAATATAAAAACAGAATATGGTACTTAAATAGTATAAGTCTTGATTATAATGAACTCAAGCGCGACAGAGAAAACCACATATATGTTGATGATTATCCTCATTATAAAATAGATTTTATACCTTCAAAACAGTTTAAGAAAATAATTCACGAACGGACAAAAAATAAACTTACGGATAAAATTTACTATCTTGTATATTCAGTCAGACAGTTCCGCTATAATGAATACTCATGTTATAGAAATTATGATGATTACAGAAAGGAGCTTCTTGAAAACGGATTTGTATGTATCGGAGAAATGAAAGATGGTTGCCTTCAGTTCAATATTTCTGACAAGGACATGAAATTTACAGAAGACTATGCTGAAAAAATAATAGATTCATCTTGTCGTATTGGAAATGAAGTGAAACAACTTACAGGAGTTGTAATTATAAAGAAGGCATATGGAGCTCCAAATTACGGCGAAACACCAAATCTTGATACAATCGAATATTATCCTGTTCTGAAGCTTGATAGACCACACTCATTTAGTCTCGAAAAAAATGAATGTGAGATAAAAGAAATCCAGTTAATTTTTTTAGCAGATGATTTGAATATGTCAAATTTGGATGGTCAAAGAGTTTCTGTAAATGGGAAAATAGAAATGGCTAATTCAGGTCATCATCATGAATCATATTATATTGTGATATCAAATTTGTCGCAGATGACTTTCTTAAACAGGAAAAATGATTTGGGGAAATGAAAGGAGTAGTTATGAGAGGTTTTAGAAAAAGTTTTAAACTAGCAGTATTTTTATTATTCTTTATAAATACCAGTGTATTTTGTGATACAGGGAATGATAGAGATATGCTAAAAGCAATAGAAGAAGAAAATTTAATTCAAATATCGAAACTTATATCTGAAAATCCTGATATAATAAAAGATTCCTATGAAAAGATATCAAGAAATCAATTTGTTATAAAATCGGTACTGGGGAAAAAATATAAATCCATGACTGAATTATTGAGATGTGGCTTGAATCCGAATGAGAAAGATGACTCTTGTGCTACTCCATTGTTTTTCTTGGCAACTAATTGCTGCTATCCAGAAAACAATGCAAATAAAATAAAATTTTTGGAGTATTTACTTTCTAATGGTGCTAATCCAAATATAGAAGTAATTCGAAAGAATAAGCTGCCAAAGACAACCCCATTAATGAATGTTTGTGGATATCTGGTTTATGATTTTTCTGAAAACGCATTAACGGTGGCAGAACTTTTAATAAAATATGGAGCGGATATAAATTATAAAAATGAACTTGGCCAGACACCATTATCTACAGCTCTTGAGAATGCAAATATAGATATTGCGTATTTTCTGATAATTAGTTGCAAATGTGAAATAGAGGGGTTCCATTATGATTCCTTTGAAGATTATAATAATGATTGTAATAAAGTTTCCAATTTGCAACTATTAAGAAGAATTGTTATTGATCTAAGAAGTCCAAAATATAAAAAGAAAAAGCAAATTATTAAGGAATTTAAAAAGAAGGGGCTTGATTATAAAAAAGAACCTATACCGAAGGAAGCATTAGATTTAATAAAACAATTCTATCCAGAAAAGGAGGAACTTTATTTAAAAAAATACTAAAATTTTGTGATTCATAGTCCTTGCAAATTTACATAGAGTTGGAAAAAAGCAATATTTTCCCTTGTATATACTATGTATAGTGTTTTTGTTGCCGCCAAAAACACCTGTGGAGGGCGAGTTTAAATAGAGCCTAGCCCCGATTGGAGCACCGCCGGAGGCGTTCTGGAGGGAGGGAGCGGAGCGAGCGAGTGGAAGAATGGAGCGGGAGCGGAAGTGCGCAAAGCGGGGAAAAACATGGTGCTGGACGGAGCCGTAGGCCCGGCCACAGTTTAACCATAAAGGCTGCTCCAGAAATAAAAGAAGAATCAAGATTTTGGGTTTGCTCTTGAACAAAACGCTTATTATGGGTACAATTAGCTTATGTTTGACGTAAAGGATTCAGAGCCGTTTGACACGGACGAAGATGATTTTGACACAGTTCTTGAACGCGATATTACTTTTACAGGTAACATCCGTTTTTCAAAGCCCTTCATGATTAAGGGCAAAATGAGCGGGCTCATAGAAGCTACAAGCGACCTTCTTATTGACACGGACGCAGAGGTTGATGCTGACATTACGGCGGAACGGGTATTGGTTCGCGGAAAGGTGAAGGGCAACATAAAGGGCTACAAGATGGTCTACGTTACTTCCACCGGTTCCGTAAACGGAGAAATTGCAAGCGCCCGCCCGGTATTGGAGCTGGGTTCCACTGTGAACGGAAAGATTGCCATGCTTCAGGGCAGTGAGGCTTCCGGTGCGGAAAAGCCGGACCTTTTTGCAAGCGGAGGTTTCTGATGAATCTCTTGAAGAAAAATTTGTTGAAGGCTTCTTTTTTTGCATTTGTTTTTTCTGTGGTTTCTGCAGCCGCATTGCCGTCTTTTGCACAGGCAGCCCGTCCGGATGCTTTAAAGCTTTACAAGTCCGGCAATTACAAAGAGGCTATCCGCGTGTGCCAGGAAGAGCTGAACGATCCTTCCCGTGGTACGGCCCAGGACATTGAATCCTACGTGGTTCTCTGCTGGTCTTTGGTTGCCAACAAGCAGTACCGCGAGGCAGAAAAGAGCGTAGCACAGGCAAGACAGCTTTCTTCCTACGATGCCCGCCTGCTTGAAATTCAGGCTGAATCAAAATTTTATCTTGAAAAATATGACGAGGCAATGAACCTCCTCCAGCAGTATGTTGTAATTCCTAATGCAGACAAAAAGGGTTCCCAGCGCATAGGTCTTTCCTATTACCTTATGGGCGAAATCTATATCCGCCAGAAGAAGTGGGAGCATGCAGACATTGCAATTAGCAAGGCTGTAGACACTGAACCGGGAATGTCTTTCTGGTGGAGCAAGCTTGGCTATGCAAGGGAACAGGCAGGATACTATCAGGATGCTATTGTTGCCTACAACAAGGCAATAAGCCTGAATGCATCTTCTTCTGATGATGCCCGCCGTGGTCTTGTCCGCTGCCAGGCAAAGCTTAATCCCTAAGCCTTAAATTTTTCATGCGGAACATAATTCACTTTGAAACTCTTGGCTGCCGTCTTAATCAGGATGAAAGTGAAGGCGCAGCCAAAAGATTCTCTGATGCAGGTTTTGTATGCTCAATGGAAGGGGTGACTTCTGCCACTCCGGTAAATGAGGATGTGCTTCTTTGCATTGTGAATACTTGCACCGTTACTGCAAAAGCCGAACAAAAGGCCAGAAGAATAATAAGGCTTCTGCTTGAAAAATATCCCCTTGCACCAGTAATTGTAACCGGTTGCTATGCCCAATTGGACGGTCCCTTTATAGAACAGATGGAAGTTTCCCGCATAGTGATTCTTTCTGGTAACAAAAAGGAACTTTTGTCTGACCTGGCAGAAGAATTAAAATCTTGCAAGACCCTTTCCAAAGATGAGCTAAGGCTTTTTATACAAAAAAAATCAGATGCAAAAAAAGAGAATGCATTTTCGCTTTACACTCCTGTCTTTGAAAAGCACAGCAGGGCTTCCATAAAAATACAGGACGGTTGCAACAACGCATGCACTTTTTGCCGCATACACTTGGCAAGGGGAAAGTCCGTTTCCTTGGAGCCGGAAGAAGTATTGCACCGGGTTTTGGAACTGGAGGATAGGGGAACAGGAGAGGTTGTCTTTACCGGTGTTAACCTAAGCCAGTATTCTGCACAAGATGCCGATGGAAAAAAAATTGACTTTACCCAGCTGTTGGAATACCTGCTTAGCAACACAAGCAAAATAAAATTTAGGATTTCTTCTTTTTACCCCCAGCACATAACGGAGCGTCTCTGCAACTTTTTGGCTGACCCAAGAATACAGCCGTCATTCCACCTTAGCGTGCAGTCGGGGAGTGATGAAATCCTTAAAAAAATGGCAAGACCTTACAGGGCGGATGATGTAATAAACGCGGTTGAACTTTTGCGCAGGGCAAAAAACAATCCCTTCATTGGCTGCGACATGATTGCAGGCTTTCCGGGGGAGAGTGAGGAAGATTTTATTCTTACCACGGAACTGTGCAAAAAAGTGTCATTCTCATGGATTCACGCATTTCCATTTTCTCCGCGGCCGGGAACACCAGCCTTTAGCATGAAGGCTCAGGTTGCTCCTGCGGTAAAGAACCAGAGGGTAAAAGTTTTAACCTCACTTGCAGTGCAGGGAAAGATTGCCTACATAAATTCCTGCAAAGACCAGATATTTCCTGCTGTATGCGAAAATTCGCGCAAGGACAGGCTTGCTTCGGCAGGGCTCAGCAACCGTGCTTCGACAGGGCTCAGCAACCGTGCTTTACAGGGAAGTGTCCATGCGGTAACATCAAATTTCTTGCACTGCAAATGCCTTTTGCAAGATGGTCAAGAAATTCCGGCTCCGGGAACAATAGTAAATGTAAGGATAAAAGAAGCATTGCTGGAAAGCATAAAAAACGGCGGGGAAGAGGAGTGTCTGGCAGAAATAATTTTATAGGCTTAAAAAAGCAGGCGCGGCAGGGATTGGAGTACCTTTAGTCCCGTCCGCAGGGCGGGATGAGCCGCGCAAGACGGCGAAGTACGGAAAGCCCCTTGCAAAAGAAACTGCCGCAATAATCAGCCTTATCTATTGGGCATTACGATAGCTGCAATTATGTATGCCAAGAGACCTGCTCCTCCTGCAAGAGTAAATACCACCCATGCAAGCCTTATGATAGTGGAGTCAACGTCAAAATATTCTGCAACTCCGCCGCACACACCGGCAAGCTTTTTGTCTGAATTGGATTTGTAAAGTTTTTTGCTGGACATTTTTTTCTCCTATTTGTGTTACTTTATACGACTTTGTGCGACTTTATGCAATAGGCAGAGTGCAGGCAAGAAACCCCGCAAAAGTGGAGCCCCTGCCTACATTAGCTTTTATGCTTATTTCTTGAAGCCTTCTGCAACGGCAACTGCACAAGCAACTGTACAGCCAACCATTGGGTTGTTACCCATTCCCATAAAGCCCATCATTTCTACGTGGGCAGGAACAGATGAAGAACCTGCAAACTGTGCGTCTGAGTGCATGCGGCCCAAAGTATCTGTCATACCGTAGGAAGCAGGACCAGCTGCCATGTTATCTGGGTGGAGTGTGCGTCCTGTACCGCCACCAGAAGCTACGGAGAAGTATTTTTCGCCGTGTTCAAGGCGTTCCTTCTTGTATGTACCTGCAACCGGGTGCTGGAAGCGTGTTGGGTTTGTAGAGTTACCTGTAATGGAAACGTCAACACCTTCGTGCCACATGATTGCAACGCCTTCGCGAACGTCATCTGCACCGTAGCACTTTACGATAAGGCGCTCTGGATTGTTTCCGTATGGGATTTCCTTTACAACGGTCAAAGCCTTGTCTGTACCCTGTCCGTTAAAGTAGTCCATCTTTGTCTGAACGTATGTAAAGCCGTTGATTCTAGAGATAATCTGGGCTGCGTCCTTTCCAAGACCGTTAAGGATAACGCGGAGCTTGTTCTTG
>DJYC01000048.1 GCA_002448445.1 Treponema sp. UBA6988 | reverse complement strand
CAGGACGGACGCTCAATGGTAACAAAGAACGACTTCCGCTTCCTCCACACATTGGAAAACATGGGCCCTTCACCAGAGCCAAACATCACAGTTCTTTACTCAAAGAGACTGCCTAAGAACTTCCGCGACTATGCCGCAAAGATTTCTATTGACACATCTTCTATCCAGTACGAGAACGACGACATCATGCGCCCGATCTGGGGTGACGACTACTCCATCTGCTGCTGCGTTTCTGCAACACAGACAGGAAAAGAGATGCAGTTCTTCGGTGCACGCGCCAACCTTGCAAAGGCTTTGCTCTACGCAATCAACGGCGGTAAGGACGAAGAAGCAGGTCTTACACCAGGCGTACAGGTTGGACCGGAAATGGCACCAATCACAAGCGAATACCTTGACTACAACGAGGTAATGCACAAGTACGACATCATGCTTGAATGGCTTGCTGGTTTGTATGTAAACACACTCAACGCAATCCACTACATGCACGACAAGTACTACTACGAAGCAGCTGAGCTCGCACTCATCGACACAGACGTCCGCCGCACATTTGCAACTGGTATTGCAGGTTTCAGCCACGTTGTTGACTCCCTTTCTGCAATCAAGTACGCAAAGGTAAAGGTTCTCCGCCGCGACATCGACGTTACGGACAAGAAGGGAAAGCGTGTATTCGCTCCCAACATGGCCTACGACTTCCAGATTGAAGGTGACTTCCCCCGCTACGGCCAGGATGATGACCGCGCAGACGAAATTGCAAAGTGGCTTCTCAAGACATTCATCGGAAAGATCAAGAAGCACCACACATACCGCAACGCAGAGCCAACAACCTCTATCCTTACAATCACTTCAAACGTTGTATACGGAAAGGCTACAGGCGCACTGCCAAACGGACGCAAGGCACACGAGCCATTCTCTCCTGGAGCAAACCCATCATACGGTGCAGAGACAAAGGGTCTCGTAAAGAGCTTGAACTCTGTTGCAAAGGTACCTTACGAATACTCACTCGACGGTATCTCAAACACACAGACAATCAACCCAAGCGCTCTTGGTCACTCAGAAAGCGAGCAGATTAACAACCTTGTTAACATCATGGACGGATACTTTGCAAAGGGTGCACACCACTTGAACGTAAACGTATTCGGCGTAGAAAAGCTCAAGGACTGCCAGGCTCATCCTGAAAAGCCCGAATATGCAAACTTCACGGTTCGCGTTTCTGGCTATGCAGTACGCTTTATCAACCTTACAAAGGAACAGCAGGACGACGTTATTGCACGTACCTGCCACGCTTCTCTGTAGTTTTAACTTGCTTGCCAGGGCACATGCTTTAGCATTAAAAACTCTGGCAGCATAAGAAGGCCCCGCCTGGATGAAAGTCTTGGCGGGGATTTTCTTTTCTTTTTTGGACGCAGTTTTTTCTTTTACAAACAAGCTTCCCAAAACAATCCATTGATTTTGACACAGGCCTTCCAGGGCTCGGTCACCCTCGGCCCCGCATACGCGTGGCGGCTTCGCCCCCTTCCACGCCATGCTCAGGCCATTTCCCTTTTCAACAGATTATTTTGTATGCGAAAGCAAAAACTCCAGTGCAGGAAGCATTTTGTTCAATAGACCCGCCTTTATGAGCATGTTCCAGAAGGGCTCAAGCTTTTTCCAGCCGCCGGTGTAGGCAAAGTGGGAAAGCTTGCTGGAAAGACTTTTGTCGTGGGAGCAGGATGCAAAGATATTCTTCCATGAATAAAAGTCCCGGTAAGCCTTTTTGTAGCCATCTTCAAGCTCTTTCTGGCTAAGCCTTGCAGGTTGGTAAACCGCGTGCCGTGTGTCGTAGCGGCTCCAGTCATAGCTTCTTATGCGGCCTTCCTTTTCCATTTTAGAAAAGAGCCTTGTTCCGGGGTAGGGGGTAAGCACATGGAAGGTTGCCGTAGTGATTGCATTTTCCACCGCCCAGTCAACAGTGCGGCTAAAAGTGTCCTTGTCATCATCGTCCAGTCCAAAGACAAAGCTTCCGTTTATCATAATGCCAAGATCGTGCAGCCTTCTTACAGCGGCGGCATAGTCCCGCGAAAGGTTCTGTGCCTTGTTGCTTTGGGCAAGGTTTTCCGGCGAAAAAGTTTCAAAGCCAACAAAAATGCTTCTTAAACCGGCATCAGCTGCGTGTTCAATCAAGTCCCCGTCCAAAATTGACGCAACCGTAGCCGCTCCCTGAAATACCCTCTTCATCCCCTTCATGCCTTCAAAAAGTTCGCGGGCAAACTGCCTGTTGCCAAGAAGGTGGTCGTCCAAAAAGTAAAGGTGCCTGCCCGGAAGCGAATCTATTTCCCTAAGGGCAGAATCCACCCGGCAAGTGTAGAAAGATTTGCCGCTTCCGTAAAAGGCATTCTTGTAGCAAAAGTCGCAGTGGTGGGGGCAACCCCTGGAAACAACCAGCGAATTTGGAACAAAATACTTGCTCCTCTTAATCAGGTCCCGCCGGACAGGGGGAATGTTTTCTAAGCTGCGCTCTCTTGCAGTGTAGCAGCGTTCTGGCCTTTTCTTTCGGAAATCATCTATAAAGCGGGGAAATGCCTCTTCTCCGGGGCCCAGAATCACCGTATCCGCATGCAGCAGGGCCTCTTGTGGAAGGGACGTTACGTGCAAACCTCCCATGGCAACATAGACACCCCGGCTCCTGTAAGAATCTGCAATCTGGTAAGCGCGGTAGGCATTCGTAACATAAACCTGCATGCAAACAAGGTCCGGGTTGTCGTCCAGAGTAAGCTTTTCTACATGCTGGTCAACAAGCTCAACTTCGTCTTCCGGCAAAAAATATCCTGCCAGCGTTGCAAGTCCAAGCGGGGGAAAAAGCGAATACTTGATTGGCCTCCAAAAGGGGCTTTTTGCTTCCTCCAGGGAAGGAAGAATCATTTTTACTTTCATAATGCAAACAGAACCCTTTGCAAAAAAAAAGTGCCACTGCCCAGACTTAGACAATGGCACCTTTGTAAAAAGTCAAATAGAATTAAATCTTATTTTCCGCTTGCAGCCTGGTAAAGCGGGTAGACCTTCTTTGCAATGTTCTTAAGGTCTGCAATACGGCTGTCGTTTGACGGGTGGGTGCTAAGAACCTCTGGCGGCTGTCCACCGCTAAGGGAGTTCATCTTTTCCCAGATGTTTACAGCTTCGTAGGGGTCATAGCCTGCGCGTGCCATAAGCTCTGTACCCATGCGGTCTGCCTCTGTCTCGCACTTGCGTGAGAAGGGAAGGGTAACGCCAAGCTGTGTTCCCAGCTGGAGCATTGCAGTTCCCGCGTCTCCAAGGCCAGCTGCTGTTGCAATAACCGCAATGCCAAGTTCCTGAAGAACCTCTTTGCTTGCCTGTTCGCGGCTATGTTCCTTAAGGGCGTGTGCAATTTCGTGGCCCATAACTGCCGCAAGTTCGCCGTCCGTAAGCTTAAGGGTGTCAATAATTCCTGTGTAAACAACAATCTTTCCGCCAGGCATACACCATGCGTTTACTGTTTCGTCCTTAATGACGTTTACCTGCCACTTCCAGTCCTTTGCGTCCGAGCGGAAAACCGTAGTCTTTCCAATAAGGCGGGTAGCAATATCCCTTACCCTCTGAGCCTGTGCATCGTTGGAAGAAAGAAGAATGCCCTTTGACTTTGCCTCTGCAAGAACCTGTGCGTATGACTCACTTGCGCTGGCATCCATCTGCTCTTCGGAGATAAGCATCATCTGCTTTCTGTTTGCTCCGACTTCTCCACCTTCCGTGGTGCTCATACATCCAGAGAATGCAAGCAGCAATACGGACATTGCCGCTGTTACGATAGATGAAAAAAATGTCTTCTTCATAAATTAAACCTCTAAAAAAAACTAAGTCAACTCCCATGCCGACTTCTTAAATCCCATTATACAACCATATTCAGTTTATTTCTAGTATTTTTTTTGCGGCGCTTTTTCCTGCAAAAGACCCGCGTCCCAAAAGAACACCCTGCCATTTTTTCTTATTTGCAAACAAGCAGCGCCATGGACGGCGCGTCAAATGTTTGCAATAGCCACAGGCAAGTTTTCGACAGAAAACTTGTAAGAAAAAATGGCAGGGAGGCCATTTTTGAAGGGCTTTCAATTGCTAAGGGAGTTTTCGCAGAAAACTCCAGGGCAGGCTCCGCCTGCCACAATCCCTGCCGTGCTTGTACCGCTAAAGGAGTTTTTGAACTTCCCATTATTTTTTTGTCCAGCGCCCCTGTTCGGGTATCCATATCATCTGCCTAAACGGTTGCGCAGCTTGACCGCGACCTTGTTTCACCTTTAAGTTCAATTTGACTTTATTTTTAATAACTTTAAAAATTGCAATATACCCATGATGCCAATATTCATGTAGTGGAAAAATACTTTCTACATGGAATTCTTTCAAGATACCAATGCACTTTTTATACTCAGATTCTTTTTTTGCCTTAATACTAATTCTGCTAGCCAATAAATATTATCAGTCTGAACATTCGATTTTTTTCTTCGCCATTCAATTGATTCATATACTTTCTCTAAAGCCTTAACATTTTCTTTTAAATTGTATAAACATTTACTTTCATATAAGCAGAGTTCTTGTTCCCAAAAATCATCTTCTTTTATGGCCCTAGCATACTCTATAAGCCGCAACGCCACTTCAGGTTTTTTGGCAACAAGATAAGATGCTTGAATTTTAAGATACTGTACTTTTGCCGAACCAGACTTTTCTAGCTTACCCTTAAATACACATTCAATTCTATTATTCCATTTTTTGTTTCTATACCAATCATCATCCATCTTTTATTTCCTGCGCCTCAAGTAGCGGGCGTCCACATAACAATATTTTATCGGCTTTGAAAATTATGTTATACGATATTATTTACAGATTTTTCAAAATATTCCAACTTCTACTTTTCGGAAGAAGAAGTTTCCACTGTAAAAAAATACAACCGATTCTTCGTCCTTACCCTAAAGTTAGATTAATTTTTTCAACAATCTCGACTTGCAAAAAAAATATTCCCCGAAAAAACTTTGTTCTATTGACATTACATCAAAAATGCTTTATATTCTAAGTTGTAAGGTTAATAGAACAACGTTTTACAGAAAAACACTAATTATGGGTAACAGATTTATCCAAGGAGAAGTCACATGAAGGTAGCTGTAGTTTGCTCAAACGGTAAAGTAGGAAAATTGGTTGTTGCAGAAGCTCTTGCGGCAGGTTTTGAAGTCACAGGTTTTGCCCGTGGTGAAAACAAAAGCGAGGCAAAGAATTTTGTGCAGAAAGACATCTTCACTCTTACAAAGGAAGATTTGGCAGGTTTTGATGTAGTAGTTGATGCATTCGGGGCATGGGTAGAGAACGAATTGCCTAACCATGGAAAATCGCTTGCCCATCTGTGCGACCTTCTTTCTGGTACAAAAACTCGCCTTATAATTGTAGGCGGAGCAGGTAGTCTTTATGTAAACAAGGAGCATACAGTCCGTGTCATGGACACTCCGGATTTTCCTGATATGTTCAAGCCTCTTGCAAATGCGATGGGTAAAGCCTTGGATGACTTACGAAAAAGAAGCGATGTTCAATGGACATACATCAGCCCCGCGGGAGACTTTCAGGCGGACGCTCCAAAAACTGGCAGCTGGATTTGGGGCGGTGAAGAACTTACCCTTAATTCAAAAGGGGAAAGCATCATAAGCTATGCAGACTATGCGGCGGCTTTAGTTGAAGAAATCAGAAACGGAAAGAACATTCAGAAAAGAATTTCTCTAGTCCGTAAATAAAGATTGGGGGATGACTAATAAGTTTGAAATGTCATTGCCGTACTTGATACGGCAATCTATAAATGCTTATATTATAAATAAATAGATTTTTGGGTCGAGCCCGAAAATGACATAAATTAAACTTATTAGACATCCCCCTGATTTCTTCGATTGCGCTATAATGGAGTTACTTATGGAAAATAAACTGACAATAAATGACATAGCTTCATATTTGGACAAAGTGGGGCTTCAATACCTTGCGACAATCGGACTAGACGGAAAGCCTAAAGTTCGCCCCGTTCAGTATATGGTTACATCTGATAATAAACTCTGGTTTTGCACAAACTGCCAAAAAACAATGTATGCAGAACTGCAAAAAAAACCTTATGTTGATTTATGCGCAAGCAAGCTGCAAGAAGATGAAATCACTACCGCATGGATTCGTTTTAGCGCCGAGGTTGTTTTTCCCGATGAAAACGAGGGAATCCTAAAAATAAAGAAAGCAATTATGAAAAAAAGCAGAATTGTCAGAGAGCTTTATAATGACAATCCTAAAAATCCTATTTTTAAGGTCTTTTATCTTAAGAATATACAAGGTTCGCTTTCAAATCTTGGGCATGTAAAAGGTCTTGAAGAAAGAGAAAATTTTTTACCAATTGTTGAGTTTAAATTTTAATACGAGGAGAAAGTATGACTCAAAGAGAACGAAGAGAATTTTTAATTCAATATCTTCTTGAAGAAAATCCTAAGTATGAAAACATTGAAATTCCTCAAAGCGATGATGAACAAAAATATCTTTTCCGCTCCCTTGTAAATGTCCGTCCGCCACTTCCCGCAAGCGAAGATTTTTTGACTGTGCAGGATGAATATTTAACGGAAGAAAACAAATCTCACGGAATCACGGACATTAAAGATTTAGAGAGCGTCCCTTTAGAAAGCGATTTGTATCTTTGGCGAGGCGACATCACCACATTAAAAGTGGATGCTATCGTAAATGCGGCAAACAGCGGTATGACAGGCTGCTGGCTTCCCAATCATATTTGCATCGACAACTGCATTCATACATTTGCAGGAATTCAGCTGAGAAAGGTATGCGCAGAAATTATGGAAAAACAAGGGCATGAAGAGCCGACGGGAAAAGCAAAAATCACTCCGGCCTTTAATCTTCCCTGCAAGTTTGTCCTCCATACTGTAGGGCCCATTGTAGAAGGAAAACTCACCGAATCTGACTGCGATTTGCTTGCTTCTTGCTACAAAAGCTGTCTGAACCTTGCGAAAAAAAATGGATGTGCTTCAATCGCATTCTGTTGCATCTCCACCGGCGTATTCCGCTTTCCTCAAGAAAAGGCTGCAGAAATAGCGGTTAGAATTGTGCGCGAATGGAAAGAAAATACCGGCGATAAAATGAAAGTTATCTTCAATGTTTTTGGAGAAAAAGACGAAGCGATTTACAGGGGGCTTTTATATGACAGAAAAAATTAGCGAATTAAAAAAAGCGCTTTTCTCTGCGGACTCCGTAATCGTTGGAGCGGGAGCGGGACTTTCTACCAGTGCAGGATTCACCTACTCAGGAGCGCGCTTTGAAAAATATTTTTCTGACTTTGCAAAAAAATACGGATTTACTGACATGTACTCAGGGGGCTTTTATCCTTACAAAAATCTTGAAGAACACTGGGCGTACTGGTCACGCTACATTATGATAAACCGCTACATGAATCCAGCAAAAAATGTCTATGGCGATTTGCTCAATCTGGTTCGAGACAAGGATTATTTTGTCATCACGACAAATGTAGACCACTGCTTTCAGAAAGCAGGCTTTGACAAAAAGCGGCTCTATTACACACAAGGCGATTACGGACTTTTTCAGTGTTCAAAGCCTTGTCATCAAAAAACCTACGACAATGAAAAGCAGATTCGTTCAATGTGGGAAAGTCAAAAAGATGAAAACGACAATCTTATAAAAATGCAGATTCCTACAGAACTTATTCCCCACTGTCCTGTATGCGGAAAACCTATGAGCATGAATCTTAGAGCGGACGATACTTTTGTTCAAGATGACGGCTGGTATGAGGCTGCAGAGCGGTACGAAAGTTTTTTGCGGACACGGCGGGTAGAATCAGACGGAAAGGTTCTTTTTCTAGAACTTGGTGTCGGCGGAAACACTCCAGGAATCATAAAATATCCTTTTTGGCAAATGACATTTAAAAATCCAAACGCAAGCTATGCCTGCATAAATTATGGTGAAGCCTTTTCTCCGCGGGAAATAGTAGATAGGTCAATATGCATAAATGGCGACATTGGCAAAATTTTGGAAAAAATGGTATAGTAAGTTTATGAAAATCAGCGTTCGTTTTACAGCGGCAGTGCATACGCTTTTGTGCATCGAATATTTTGAAAAAGACATGCGCGTTACTTCGGAATTTATTTCTGCAAGTACAGGCGTGAATGCCGTCATCATAAGAAAGATTCTCTTGCAGTTGCAAAAGGCTGGCCTTGTGGAAACATCAGCCGGGGTCGGAGGCTCTCACCTTTCTCGGAGCGCAGACAAAATCACCCTGCTTGACATATACAAAGCAATCAATGAGGGTGAAGAAGAACGGGAAGTTTTTAATTTTCATCCCAATCCAAACAACAAGTGTCCTGTAGGAAAAAACATTCATAAAGTCCTTGATCCTGTTTTAGCCGACGCTCAAAAGGCAATGGAAAAGGAGATGAAAAAAACATGTCTTGCCGATTTAATTAAGG
>DJYC01000032.1 GCA_002448445.1 Treponema sp. UBA6988 | reverse complement strand
GAGTAGGGGGTTGTCCCGCCCCTTCTGCATCATTGACAAAAATCCCCGTCTGCAATACTCTAATGGCATGACAACGAATGTAATGATTGTAGGCGTAGGCGGACAGGGATCCCTTTTGGCAAGCAAATTGCTTGGCCGCGTAGCCTTAAAAAAAGGATATGACGTAAAGGTAAGCGAAGTACACGGAATGAGCCAGCGCGGAGGCAGCGTAGTAACATACGTACGCTTTGGTGACAAGGTTTATTCACCCGTAATAGACAAAGGCGAGGCAGACTACATAATCTCCTTCGAGACACTGGAAGCCGCCCGCTACATTGACTGCCTAAAAAAAGGCGGAACCGTAATCGTAAACACACAGCAAATAGACCCCATGCCTGTAATCACAGGTACTGCAGAATACCCGGATGGCCTCGTCCAGAAAATGAAGGACGCAGGTGCAAACGTAGACGCAATGGATGCCCTTGACCTTGCCCTCAAGGCTGGCTCCTCCAAATCTGCAAACATTGCCCTAATGGGACGCTTTTCTACCTATTATAAAGACATTAGCAAAGATGAATGGCTTGAAGCCCTCGCTGAATGCGTAAAGCCCCAGTTCCTGGAACTCAACAAAAAAGCCTTTGCCCTTGGCCGCGGGGAATAAGTTGCTTTGCCTATGGAAAAATCTCTTGAAGAGGTAAGGGCAGAATTTGCTGCGGATGCTTTTGCCGTAAAGACCACCGGAATACAAATCCTCGAAGCTAAAAAAGGCTATGCAAAGGTTGCACTGGAGGTTGGACCCCGGCACAAGAATGCAATCGGCAACGTTCAGGGTGCGGTTTATTTTGCCATGGCCGACTTTGCCTTTGCGGTCGCAGCCAATGCCTTTGAGCAGGACGGCACTGCTGTCGTTACGCTTACCGGTCAAATCAATTACCTTTCTTCCGCCCACACTTCTTTCCTTTACGCAGAGTCATCCGTTCAGAAGGACGGACGGAGTGCAGTTTTCTATTCTGCGGAAGTCTATGAGCTTGTTGACGGAAAAAAACGCCTGCTTGCTTCGGCACAAAACACGGGCTTTAAAATCGCCAAGCCCTGACCATAAAAACGATAAGGTTTTAATGCAGCCTTTACGACAACTTGCTTTTAGGTTGCCTTATATATAGGAGAAATAAATGTTCTGGAACGAAAGGCGGGAATGCATGTCCCGCGATGAGCTTGCCGATTTGCAAAGCAAGAGACTGGTGCGCATTGTAAGCGACGTATATCACAATGTGCCTTACTACCGCAAGAAGATGCAGGACGCAGGGCTTGAACCTGGGGACATCCGCGGTCTTGAGGATGTGGAAAAGCTTCCATTTACAACTTACGAAGACTTGAACAAAGCCTACCCATTCGGACTTTCCGCAGTTCCAAGGTCGGAACTTGTGCGCGTACATGCTTCAAGCGGAACAACCGGTAAGCCAAAGATTGCCGTCTACACAAGGCGCGACATAGAAACCTGGTCTGAATGTGCCGCCCGCTGCCTTACAATGGCCGGAATTACAAAAGACGACACAATCCAGGTTGGCTACGGCTACGGCCTCTTTACCGGAGGACTTGGTGCCCACTACGGTGCCGAATATGTTGGAGCCTTGGTAATCCCAATGTCAACAGGAAACACAAAAAAGCTCATCGACATGATGATTGACTGCCAGGCAACCGCAATAGCCTGTACCCCAAGCTACCTGCTCCACGTTGCAGAAGACCTAAAAGCCGCAAACCTAATGGACAAGATTCAGCTAAAGACAGCAATCTGCGGTGCAGAACCCTGGACAAACGAAATGCGCGCCCAGATGGAAAAGCAGCTTAACATAAAGGCTTACGACATCTACGGCCTTACAGAAATCATGGGGCCTGGAGTTGCCGCTGACTGCGATGCCCATGCCGGACTCCACATTTGGGAAGACCACTTCCTGCCGGAAATAATAGATCCAAAAACGCTAAAACAGGTTGGACCTGGAGAAACTGGCGAACTTGTAATCACAACCCTTACCAAAGAGGGAATGCCGCTTATCCGCTACCGCACAAAAGACCTTACCTCAATAGAGACTTCAAAATGCTCTTGTGGCCGCACAATGGCAAGAATCCAGCGCTTTGCAGGACGCACTGACGACATGCTCATCATCCGTGGCGTAAACGTATTCCCGTCACAGGTAGAGGCTGCCCTTCTTACAATAGACGGAACAACGCCACACTACATGATAAACGTAGACCGCGTGGACAATACGGACACACTGGAAGTACAGGTGGAAGTAGACGAGCGCTTCTTCTCCGACGAAGTATCTTCACTGGAAAACCTTTCCCGTGCAATTCACGACAAGCTCCGAGAGGCACTGGGACTCAACGCAAAAATCAGCCTTGTACAGCCCAATTCCCTTGTCCATTCAGACGGAAAAACAAAGCACGTCAACGACAAGCGCAAGCTCTACAAATAAAAGGAGGTTCACAATGTTCATAAAGCAGCTTTCAATCTTTGTGGAAAACAAAAGCGGAAAACTCGGCGAGGTACTGCAAATCCTTAGCAACGAAGGAATCAACATCGTCTCGGCAAGCCTTGCAGATACCAACGACTTTGGGGTTCTCCGCCTTCTTGTAAGCGACGCAAAAAAATCCTACGAAGTCTTAAAGTCAAAGGGAATCACGTCCAGCGTCAACGACGTAATCGGAGTCTGCGTCCCCAACGAAACTGGCGGACTTGCAAAAGTAACAAAGCTTATCCTTGACCAGGGAATCAACATCAGCTACATCTACGGACTTTCCGTAGGCAACAACACAGCCGACATCGTAATGAAAACCGACGACCTTGCCAAAACCGAGGCCGTCCTAAAAGCCGGCGGCGTAAAAATGCTCGAAATGTAATTCCCTTCCATAAACAATAAAGGCATGGACGGTAGTTTTTTTATGGACGGTAGTCCTAATGGCTCTACCAAAAAAATCTTGTAAAAAACGCTTCCATGCCTTTCGTCACGGGCTTTCCGGGGCTTGCCCGCCTACCGGCGCGCGGCCCGTCCGTTCCGGCCGGTCGTCTTCGACCCCCTCCAATCCCGCGTAGGTTGCTTGGTGTTCCCCCACTTGTCAATTGTACATCTTTGGGAGTATAATAATCATGTGAAAAAGACAATCTATCACGGCTCTGACAAAATCATAGAAAAACCTCTTTTTGGATTCGGTAAGGTCCGCAATGACTATGGGCTTGGCTTTTACTGCACGGAAGAACTTGGCATGGCAAAAGAGTGGGGTGTTTCAAAAGATGCGAACGGCTATGCAAACATATATGAAATTGAAACATCCGGCCTAACAGTCATAAATTTAAACTCTCCCCAATATACAATTCTTCACTGGCTTTCCGTCCTCCTTGAAAACAGGATTTTTGACGTAAGCTCTGCGCTTGCTCAGGAAGCAAAAGAGTATCTTCTAAAAAACTTTACTGTTCCCTATAAAGACTTTGACCTAATAACCGGCTACCGGGCAGATGACAGCTACTTCTCGTTTGCACAGGATTTTATCAACGGCACAATTTCTGTACGCCAGCTTGCAAACGCAATGAAGCTCGGAAAACTTGGCAACCAGTTTGTCTTAAAAAGCCAAAAGGCATTTGATGCCCTTAAGTTCAAGGGATACGAAGTTGCTGAATATTCTGAATGGTTTTCCAAAAAAGACTTGCGCGACAAAAACGCCCGCCGCCAGTATTTTGACGTGGAAAAAAACAAACGCCAGCGTGGCGACTTGTACATAATCCAGATTCTGGATGAGGAGGTAAAGGCCGATGATTCACGCCTACGATAAAAGCTACCTTTCAAAGGCCCAGACAACATTGGCCTCAATGCTTGACTTTGCAGTTTATGACCTGAACTTAAGCCTTGCCGCCTTTTACGGAATCTTTCTTGCATCGAATGTTTCCTTGCGCTTTGGTTCTGGAGATGCAGCCTTGATTGCAGGAAAGTCAGGTGTGGAACTGGCTTTGGAAGTCTTGGGAGACGAAAGCCTTGCAGACAAATACCATCCCGCTGCCAACAGAAGCCCTGAATACTGGGCAGGTTGGGCTCTCGCGTATTTTCAGTGGCAGACAAACCTGAACTTTAGGCAAATAGATTCCCTAATTCCCATAACAGAAATTCTTGCAATGTACACCCCTTACCACGAAATGGACGTAACCCACTTCTGCGACAAAATGAAGGAGCTCTATAATTCACGCAAAGGAGAAAGCAACTTAAAGAAATACCGCCTTAAGGCATCCCTTTCCCAAAGCCAGCTGGCAGAAATTTCCGGTGTACCTGTTCGCACAATCCAGCAGTACGAGCAGCAGGTAAAAAACATAAACGCTGCAAAAGCAGAAAGTGTGATTGCGCTTTCAAAAGCACTTTCCTGTCCTGTAGAAATGCTTATGGAAGTATGATGCCCCTAACCAACATGAAACTAACCTACAAAATAAAAAAATCCCGCCGGCGGACAATTTCTTTAAGCCTAATGCCGGACGGAAGCTTGCTGGTAAAGGCACCATACGGAATAAGCGAAGCTACCGTTAAAGAATTTATTCTCTTAAAAAAGGGCTGGATAGAAAAGCACCTTAAAAAGCAGGAGTGCGATAAGCAAAGGGCCAGGGACATGGGGCTTCTTTCTGCAGAGGATTTAAGGCGCATAAGGAAGGATGCAAAAAAAATAATTCCAGAGCGGGTGGAATTCTGGGCAAAAAAGCTTGGCGTAACATACGGCCGCATTTCCATAAGGCTACAGTCTTCCAGATGGGGGAGCTGTGCTCAAAGCGGCAACTTGAATTTCAACTGTCTTTTGGTCATAATGCCAAGTGATGTTTTGGACAGCGTTGTGGTTCACGAGTTGTGCCACCGCCGCCACATGAATCATTCAAAAGAATTCTACGCGGAAGTTGAAGGCGTCTTTCCCAACTACAAGGCTTGCGACAAGTGGCTAAAGGAAAACGGGGGAGCCTACATGAAGAGGGTATATGCGGAAAACAATAATACTTGAATGGATAAGGATAATAATCGGATTGTTCATATTTTCTTTTGGCGTTCACCTTACAATTTTTGCAAACATAGGCCTTGCTCCTTGGGACTGCCTTGGAATGGGGCTTTCCTACCACCTTCCGCTAAACTACGGACTTTGCATGACCCTGGTGGCTGTTACAATTTTGCTGATAGACATTTTGCTAAAAGAAAAAATTGGCTACGGAACCATAATAGATGCTCTTTTTACCGGGAACTTCGTGCAGTTTTTTAACAGCGTAAATCCCTTTCCCCTTAACAAAAGCCTTGCTGTAGGAATAGCAATCATGCTTGTAGGCTTTGTTTTTATGGCTTTGGGAATGGCTGTTTACATGAAGTGTGCCCAGTGCTGCGGTCCAAGGGATTCCCTTCTTGTTGGACTTGGAAAAAGAATGCCCCGGCTTCCCATTGGTCTTGTAGAGGTACTCCTTTGGGCATTCGTTTTGCTTGCGGGCTGGCTTCTTGGCGGGCCTGTAGGAATTGGAACTGTAATCAGCACTTTTGGGGCAGGGCTTGTAATGCAGCTTGTCTACTACATTATCCGCTTTGAACCAAGGAATTTAAGGCACCGAGGCGTTGTGGAAGTTTCCAGGCAGCTTTTTAGTGCAAAATCCTAGTTGCACGGAAATCAATTTTGTGTTCCGCTCCCAGGCAAATCCGTCTGAGAAACCCGCGGTGTCGCGGAATAGGAAATTAAACTCGCTGCGCGGCTTGAAGCTACGCTGCCGGGTACGTTCCGCTCCAATGCGGGTTTCCAGCCCACAACGCTACGCCCTTGCTACCGTTGTGTGCCTTCCGCTGCACACATACACCGTAGCAAGTGCGTACGGTGTACCCGAAGGGAGATTTCCGGTCTCGTTAACATAGGAAAAATAAAAGAATCCAATTTTCACTGCGTATTTTTTTGATTACCTGTCACCCTGAACTTGATTCAGGGTCTGTTCCACCATCCAACCGTGGTTCGACACGCTAGTTGCCAAAGGGATCCTTGCTCTGGTCTACGGTCATAAGCTCGTTAACGTTTATGCCGTAGCTCTTCTTCTGGTTCATCTTTGTGATGCTTTCAAGCACTTCCTGATAGTCGTAGGAAATTCGCTCCACTTTTTGGGCTTCAAGGGCAGCTTTTACCGCAGGCGAGGGCTTGTATTTTGCGGCTTTTGCAAAGAGGTTGTTCCTTGCAACCGCCCTCTGGGTTTTCTTTAGCTCTTCTACAATCTTTAGAACCGCAATGTCGTCGTTTGCCTTGCTTGCGCTGCCTTTTTTTACGTAGGCTTCCTGAACACAAGCCAGCTGCTTATTATAATAGAAGATTTTTTCTGCGGGAGAGTCCGCTTCTTCCTGTACAAGAGGCTTTGCAACGACTGTTCCAAAAGAAAGGCTTGCTCCCTTTTCCGCAATTCTGTTTTTTAGGGAACTGTCTTTGTAAAGAGCCGTGCTTTCCGTAATGACTGCACTTTCCGAATTTAGCGCGGCAGAATCCTTTAAAACCCAGTAGTCTACGTTGTCGTAAACTGCATGAAAGTAGGCTGTAGCTTTGTCTTCTCCCTTAACAAGCTTGGTTTCCGGCCTTCCGTTTTTGTAGACAAGGTCCAGCTGTACTGCATCCGTTTCCGAAGGGGCGTAAAGTTTTTTTACGGTGTGCATCTTTTTGTCGCGTCCGGGAATGCAAAGTTCTGCCTGGCGAACAAGTATTACTGCCTTAAAGAATTCCTCGCTGTAAAGAGGGGGCAGGGGTGCGGACGAGTTTGCTGAAAGTATTCTTAGTTCGTACTCTTCTTCCTGTGCCTTTTGCTGAATTTCCTGATTCTTTTCGCATGAAAGGCAAATTGCCGTGGCGTAAACTGTGGCAGCGCAAAAAAGCACCCTCTTGACTAGCTTCATTTTACTTCCTTTTCTTCTATTATATGCCATAGTCTGCTATAGTCAAGGAAATTTTATGGACGGCAATTTTTAATGCTCTACCACTTCTTTTTTTGCTGCCAATTGCCATTTTTTGTACGGCTTTCCAGGGTTCCGCCTTTCGGCTCCATTGCCGGGGGTTCGACAAGCTCACCCACCACGGCAACGCGTTCCGCGCCCTTACAATCCGGCCTCATGCCTTTGCTGCGATCTTGCCATACAGCCTAGCCCCGATTGGAAGGGCGGCGTAGCCGTTGCTGACGGAGCGGTCCCTGAACTTGTCGAAGGGCCGAACCGCCAGCAATGGAGGCGTTAGCCGGAACCCTGCAAAGCGGGGTATCAAAAAAAGCTTCGGAATGGCGTAGCCTTCCGAACAGTAAGACCAAGCAGTACGCTCCAGAAGAAAAAAGTTAAAAACTCCAGCCTTTCCTGTAACTTGCCCTAGCTGTAATTATTTTGTAAACTTTTGTAACCATTTGCCGAAAATCAGAGTATGGGTATGAACAGTTTTGTAGATTCAGTAGATCTTCTTTCTCGCGCTCTTGATGTACAGAGCCTCCGCTATCAGGTGACTGCCAACAACATCGCCAACAGCGAAGTGCCCAACTACAAAAAGCAGCAGGTTAATTTTGAAAGCGAATTAAAGCGTGCTTTTGAATCAAGGGACAAAAGCCACGAAGGATTCCGCATGATTACAAGCGATCCACGCCACGTTCAGAGCGAACAGCCCCGTGACTGGCGCAAGGTTGAGCCCCGCCGCGTTACGGACTATGCGACCACAGCCAAGGCTAACGGCAACAATGTGGACGCAGAGCAGGAAGCAATGAACCTTGTTCAGATTCAAATGCAGTACCAGCTTTTGACCCAGCTAGAAAACTTTGAATTTAGCCAGGTCAATACGGCCATGAAGAAAATCTAAGGAGTAGAATATGGGATTATATACAAGCATTAACATTGCAGCCACAGGAATGAGCGTTGAGCGCCTCCGCACAGATGTTATTTCCAACAACATTGCAAACGCAACCACCACAAGGACTCAGGAAGGCGGATGCTACCGCAAGCAGAGCGTCATTGTGGAGCCAATTGCAAACGAGCACCCAACTTGGCGGCATCCATTTGTTAATGATGACCAGGACAACGGACCGGGCAAAGGCGTTCACGTACGCGAAATTGTAAAAGATACAGCCCAGGGACGCATGGTTTATGATCCCGACCACCCGGATGCGATTCAGTCTGGCCCAAACAAGGGCTACGTTGAATACCCCAACGTAAACATCGTAAACGAAATGGTGGACATGATAAGCGCAAACCGCGCATACGAAGCAAATTCAGCAGTAATTCAGGGAAGCAAGGAAATGTTCTCTGCAGCCCTGGAAATTGGACAGTAGGGGAGGCTTAGACAATGGACTTTACAATCGGCAGCCTTGAACTGAACAGGACTAACCCGGCTCATCTGGGGACAAAGCCTGTAATAGACACAGCAAAGAAGCTTTATATGGATTCTTTTGGCAACGTTACTGACGCTGCTCCAAAGGAACAAATCAAGCGCGGCGACTTTGAAAACGCAATGCTTGAAGCTGCACGCGAGATGAACGCGCAGCAGGTTAACGTTGCAAAGCTCCAGGAGCAGATTATCACTGACCCGGACAGCGTTGACATTCATGATGTAACTACGGCCATGGCAAAGGCAAAAATGTCATTGAACCTGGCACAGACGGTCATAGACCGCCTTATAACCGGCTGGAACGAACTGTCTCAGAACAGATAGTAAGCGAACAGTAGCATTCAAAAAGTCATTTTAAGACTTTTCAAGTTTTCAATATTATGTTATAATATTGAATCACTTAATACATGTAGTTAGTGGGAATGCTATGGGTATTAAAATCTGGGGAGCCTGCAAAAACCTTAAAAGGTCTTTACGGGCAACCTTATGTTCGTTCTCGGGAGGGGAAGATGAACGAATGGTTTAAAAAAAGAAGTCAAACCGTAAAAGAAAAGTGGGGAAAGTGGACTCCGCTCCAGAAGGGAATCCTCGTCGGTATAATCGTACTGGTTGTTGTGGCCATTTTCCTGATGATGAAATTCTCGGCAAGGCCTGCAACAGTACGCTTGTTCAATTCGCCGGTAACAGACGAAGGCCTGCGCAGCGAAATCGTAACACGCCTTGACAATGACAATGTGCGCTCCTATGTCTCTCAGGACGGCTATATCTCCGTTGATGACGAAAAGACAGCCAAGCGCTACAGGTCAATACTTGTTGCGGAAGGTCTTGAGCCTGCCGCAAAGGATCCTTACTCCCTCTTCAACACGCAGAGGTGGAGCGAATCCGACTTTAAGAACAAGGTTGACTGGCAGCATGCCCAGGAACGCCTCTTGGAAGGCCATCTTAAACAGTTGGATTTTATCTCCCGCGCAAACGTCCGCCTTGTATTGCCGGACGACAAGCTCTTTACTGAAGAGCAGGCTCCAACTACGGCAAGCGTTGTTTTGTTTGCAAAGTCCGGGGCAGACCTTAAGCCACATGTAAAGGGAATCCAGCACCTTATTGCCCGCAGCGTTGAAGGCCTTAAGGATGACAGCGAATTCATTACCATTATAGACGGAAGCACCGGTGAAGAAATCAATGACATAAAGGGTCAGGAAGAATTCAACCGCATGTCCAACATTGAGAAGGCGCAGAAAATCATCCACAAGCGTGAGAGCGAGTACACAGCGTCTGTCCTCAAGTCCCTCCAGGCAATTTACACTGACGACCGCGTCCGTGTTGCCAACATGAAGGTAGAGATGGACATGTCAGAAAAAAAGAGCGAAAAGAAGGAGTATGGCGGTATTACAATCAAGCCGGATAACGTAAACACTCCTTATGATGACTCTTTGATTGTAGAAAAAATAGCAATCTCAGAAGAGACTGTAGACAAGGAATTCACTGGTACTGGCTACAATCCGGAAGGTCCAGCCGGTGTTGAAGGCCAGAATCCGCCTGTATATTCAGACAATGACAACATGATTGGAAAGTCCACCGAAAAGGGAACTAAAAGAAATTATGTTGTAAACGAAACTCATTCAACAGAAAACGTTCTTCCTAATACACCTGAACGCATTACAGTTTCTGTCAACATAGACGGTAAGTGGAACTATCCTCTCTATGATGAACAGGGAAAGGTCCGTATCACAACGTCCGGCGGCTACGAGCGTGAATATGTTCCGCTTTCTGATAAGGAAATAGCCGAGGCTACAAAGCTTGTACAGAATGCAGTAGGCTTTAAGGCATCCCGTGGCGACAGCGTAACTGTAACCAACATTCCTTATGACCGTTCAGACCAGTTTAAGGAAGAGGACTTGCGCTTTATAAAGGCACAGCAGCGTCGCACAACGCTTTTGCTTCTTCTTATTGGTATTGTGGTGCTTCTTGTGGCATTTATCCTCTTCAGGATTATTTCCCGCGAGATCGAACGCCGCAGAAGGCTCCGTGCAGAGGAACTCCTCCGCAAGCAGCAGGCAGAACGCGAACAGGCTCTCTGGGATGCAAAAGAACAGGGCATGGAAGTTACCATGTCCGTCGAAGAAAGAAAACGCGCCGAACTTCAGGAGAACGCCATTGCTATGGCAAAGGAACATCCGGAAGATGTGGCAATGCTCATACGTACTTGGCTGATGGAGGAGTAGGATTATGGCAGACGAAGAGAAGACTTCCGGTTCCGGCATAAAGCAGCAGATAAAGACAGGAAGCGGAAAAAAGAAAAACTCCCATGACTACAAGAGCCTTACCGGTCGCCAGAAGGCAGCCATATTCCTTGTGGCCCTTGGCAGTGATGTTTCATCGGAAGTAATGAAACACCTGCGCGAGGACGAGGTTGAAACACTCACTTTTGAGATTGCCCGCCTCGAAACCGTTGACGCGGATTTTAAGGATCAGGTTCTTGAGGAATTCCAGGAGCTCATGCAGGCCCAGAACTTTATCACCACTGGTGGTATTGACTACGCCCGCGAATTGCTCGAAAAGTCCTTGGGTAGCCAGAAGGCTATCGACATCATCAACCGCCTTACATCAAGCTTGCAGGTTCGTCCCTTCGACTTTATCCGCCGTACAGACCCTGCCCACTTGCTCAACTTTGTACAGCAGGAATATCCGCAGACAATTGCCCTTATCCTTGCTTACCTTGAACCGCAGAAGGCAGCGGTTATTCTGCAGAACCTCCCGGCAGACATTCAGCCGGAAGTTTCAAAGCGCCTTGCAACAATGGACCGCACAAGCCCAGACGTTTTGCGTGAGGTTGAGCGTGTTCTTGAAAAGAAGCTTTCAACCCTGTCTTCCGAAGACTACACCGCAGCTGGTGGTGTTGACAGCATCGTTGAAATCCTTAACCTTGTTGACCGTTCTTCCGAAAAGGCCATCATCGAAACCCTGGAAGAAGACGATCCGGAACTTGCAGAAGAAATCAAGAAGCGCATGTTCGTATTCGAAGACATTGTTATGCTCGACGACCGTGCTATTCAGAAAGTTCTGCGTGAAGTTGACCAGCAGGAACTTGCAAAGGCCCTTAAGTCGGTTGATAGCGAAGTTCAGGACAAAATCTTCCGCAACATGTCTAAGCGCGCGGCTTCAATGCTCAAGGAAGATATGGAATACATGGGACCTGTCCGCTTGAAGGATGTAGAAGAATCCCAGCAGAAGATAGTTTCCGTAATCAGGCGTCTTGAAGACTCTGGTGAAATCGTCATTGCGCGTTCTGCCGACGACGAGTTCGTTTGATTTTTCCCAATCTACAGCAGCACCGTAAAGTACTGCTGTAATTGTTTTTTGTAGTGAAGTATGATGTTTAAGTTATGGAGATGCGCAAATGGCACAGACAGTATTCAGAGCTAACCAGGTAAATCATAAACAGGGCGAAGTATTGCTCAAGCTTAATAAGGAATTTCTTCCGCCTCCAGTAGAAGAGGAAGAAGAGGTTCCCGAATACACAGGTCCTTCTGCCGATGATTTGCGCAGGGAAGCCGAAACCTTCAAGATGAACTGGGAGTCAGAAAAAGCCCAGATGATTACGAAGGCTCAGGGCGATGCAGAAAAAATCATTAAGGATGCAGAAAGCGCAGCCTTTAATGAAGTAAAGAAGCAGACCGACCAGGCAGCCATCATAAAGCACAATGCGGAAAAAGAAGCCGCAGACCTTGTTGCAAACGCAAAGGCAGAAGCAGAGCGTATTCTTGAAAATGCCCACAACGAAGAGCAGCGCATATTTGACAAGTCGCAGAAAGACGGCTTTGACAAGGGCCACGAGGAAGGCTACCAGACAGGAAATGCCGAAGCTGACCGTCTTGTTGAGCGTCTTCACAAAATAATTGATTCTGTGCAGGACAAGAGGCAGGACATTCTTGACAACACTGAGCAGCAGATTGTAGACCTTGTTCTTTTGATGACCCGCAAAGTCGTAAAGATTATGAGCGAAAACCAGAAGAGCGTAATCATGGCAAACGTTGTTCAAGCTCTTAAGAAAGTGAAGGGCCGCGGAGACGTTACCCTGCGCGTAAATCTGGCGGACATTAAGCTTACTACTGACCACGTTAAGGACTTTATCAACCAGGTGGAAAACATCAAGAACATTTCCATTGTGGAAGACAGTTCTGTGGACCGCGGCGGTTGTATCGTAGAAACAGACTTTGGTGCAATTGACGCACGCATTGCAAGCCAGCTTAGCGAGCTCGAAACCAAGATTCTTGCAATTTCACCGATTAAGACCGTAAACAAGTCAGACGTAATCAATCCCGATCTTTAGGTTGGGGTATGGTAAACAAGATAAGCCTTTGGAAAAGGGCTCTTTCTAAAACTTATATTTTGGAATAAAATGGCAGACGTAAGGCGGGATAACTTATTGTTTGCCATTTCCTGTTTACCGTTAACTATAAACTGGGGTGGTAAAAATGGAATCTTTCTTTGAAAAATATATTGATGCGGTAAAAGATACCGACACAATCAAATATACCGGAGCCGTAACTGCCGTAAAGGGGCTTATGATAGAAAGCTCTGGCCCAAGAAGCGTTATTGGCGAAATCTGTAAAATTCACATTCCTTCCACGAATGAATACCTTTTGGCAGAAGTTGTAGGCCTTGAAGGGACAACCGTCCGCCTTATGGCTTACGGAGAGACAAAGGGCATTGAGGTTGGGGCAGAGGTAACTGCATCCGGCCACGTGCTTGAAGTTCCTGTTGGCTCAAAGCTTTTAGGCCGCGTAATAGACGCAACTGGCACTCCATTTGACGGAAAGGGCGACATTGCAACCCCGGTACACTATCCGGCCTTGCAGTCACCGCCAAGCCCTCTTGAAAGAAAGGACATTAACCGCCGCATTGTTACCGGCGTAAGGGCAATAGACGGACTTCTTGCTGTTGGAAAGGGGCAGCGTCTTGGAATCTTTGCAGGTTCAGGCGTTGGAAAAAGTACCCTTCTTTCTATAATAGCACGCAATACGAATGCGGATGTAAACGTAATAGGCCTTATTGGTGAGCGTGGACGCGAGGTTATGGACTTTATAAACCGCGACTTGGGTGAAGAAGGCCTTAAGAGAAGCGTTGTTGTTGTTGCAACAAGCGACCAGCCTTCAATTGCCCGTCTTAGGGCAGCTTACGTTACCACAGCCATTGCCGAATATTTCCGTGACCAGGGCAAGGACGTTATGCTCATGTTTGACAGCGTAACCCGTTTTGCCCATGCCCAGAGGGAAATTGGTCTTGCAACAGGCGAGCCTCCAGCCCAGCGCGGCTATCCTCCGAGCGTATTCGACATGCTTCCAAAGCTTCTTGAACGCACAGGAACAAATGCAAAGGGCAGCATTACAGCCTTTTACACGGTTCTTGTTGACGGCGACGACATGGACGAGCCAATCTCCGACAAGGTACGCGGAACTTTGGACGGCCACATAGTACTTAACAGAAGCCTTGCCCAGCACCAGCACTATCCTGCAATAGACGTTCTTGCAAGTATAAGCCGTCTTAGCAGGCGTGTCTCAGGGCCAATGACTCTTAAAGCCGTCCAGACCGTAAAGAAATGGATGAGCGATTATGCCGCCCAGGAAGAAATGATTCTTGCCGGTGTTTACCAGAAGGGCAATTCTCCTGAAATTGACGAGGCCATAGAAAAGCACAGTGCAATAGAGGAATTCCTCTGCCAGGAAGAAAACGCCCACTGTACAATAGAAGACACCCTGCAAAAGCTTTCCGAACTTAGCGGAGTGCCCATTCCAAAAGAAGAATTCGTAGAAAACCCCGTCGGTGCAATTAAGCACATAGACATAAAGGCAATGTAAGATTTATATTGAAGGGTTAATTAAACACTCCTGTAGTTCTGTAAAAAGTGGGGTTTTTAGGGGTGAAACCCCTAAACCGTGCCGGGAAAGGGTGGGGTCCAAGGGGCGGGAAAACCCTCGCTTCGGAGTAGGCAACTTTTTTAACGTTAAAAAAGTTGCCGCCCCATGAGGAGGTATTTGTAGATGAAAAAATTCAATTATTCAATGCAAAAAATCCTTGACCTAAGGAATTTTGAGCTTGACCAGGCCGAAGTGGACCTTGGAAAGACCAATGCCGAGATTGCAGTCCAAAACAATACCCTAAAAGCCATAGCGGAACAAAAAGTTTCCGTTTCCCGCCGCACAGACTCATCTACAGACCTGAACGACTACTATGCCGCAGATGCATATTTTAAGCTTCTTGAGCAGAGAAAGGAAATGTGCTTTGAAGAACTAGCGCGCCTTGAACCAATTGCCGAGCAAAAGAGGGGCGTTGTCCGCGAGTGCATGAAAAAGGTAAAGGTTCTTGAGCAGCTTAAAAAGTCAAAGATGGGGCAGTGGAAAAAGCAGAATCTTAAGGAAGAAGAGCTTGCCATGGACGAGGTCGTAACCTTTAAGTCTTCGTCGGAAAAATAAGAGAACCAAGCCTACGCCCGATTGGAAGGGTGGCGCAGCCAGACGCAAAGCGGCCGGAGCGTAAGCGTAGCCCTGGAAAGCGGGTGATGATTAGAAACTTTCTCCCGATTGTAGCAAAGAGACAAAATGGCAGAGCCTTAAGAATTACCGTCCAAAAAATCTAACTCAAATTTAAGGATTGCTCAAGACAAGTCCGGCAATCCTCAAGGCACTAATCGTTTTTACTAATAATGGAAAGCAGAGCCTCCAATAAATTCCCTGATTATTGAATGGGTTGGAACGGCATTCGCAGGAATTGTGGAGAAGTTGTTAAGGAAGCTCAAAAGCCTTGTAGCCTCGCAATATTCCTTCTGTAAAGGCGTAACGCAGCGCAAAAGCGGATCCGCGTAAACCTTAAGAACCGGAAGCTCGTAGTCCAGGGCTGTGTTGAGCATAGCATCTGCATTGTTCTGGAAGGGGAAGATGTGAAGCCTTTCGCCCCTCTGAACGCTGTCCCACATGGAGATTGTGTCTGCTGCGCTCTTTCCACGGAAGCGTGCATCGCGGACTATGCGGCGGATAAGGCGGTTGTCGCTTGTTGCAATGCGGTTGTGGTCGTCCAGGTTAAGCTGGGTAAGGGCAGAAAGGTAAATCTTAAATTTCTTGTCTGCAGAAACCAGTGGCGTAAGTTTTTCGTTAAGGCCGTGGATTCCTTCCATAACAAGGATGTCGTTTGGCCCAAGAGACATGGTTTCGCCCTTGTAGTAGCGCTTTCCCTCGTGGAAGTCGTAGCTTGGAACGTCTATGGTCTTTCCAGCAAACAAATCCAGAAGGTTCTGGTTGATAAGAGGAACGTCCAGTGCCTCAAGGCATTCGTAGTCGTAGTTGCCGTCTGCGTCCTTTGGGGTGCTTTCCCTGCCAAGATAGTAGCTGTCAAGTGCAATTACCTTTGGCTTGTAGCCTATTGCCTGAAGCTGCAGTGCCAGCTTTTTGCTTGTGGTTGTCTTACCGCTGGAAGAAGGGCCTGCAATAAGGACTACGCGTACCGTTCCCCGCTGGTGAATCTGGTCAGCAATGTCTGCAATGCACTTTACCTGCAAAGTTTCGGTAATGTCGATAAATTCATCCTGCTTCCTGTCGTGAATCAGCTGGTTTACGCCTGCCGCAGAAGTTACGCCAAGGATTTTTCCCCAGTCCTTGTAGCGCTTGTAAATCTCAAAGAGCTTGGGCTGGTCTTCAAAAGGAGTAAGCCTGTCCGGGGTTGAATGCTCCGGGAAGCGAAGCAAAAAGCCTTCGTGGTAGGGCATAAGGTCAAAAACGCTAAGGATTCCAGTGCTGGAAGCAAGGGGACCAAAGTAAAGGTCGCTAAAGTCTTCCAGAGTGTTTACCATAACCTTGCCGGGGCAGCGGTAGTTTAGCTGCTTGCGGGTTTCTGTAAGGCCAAGCTTTTCAAAAAGCTCGCATGCCTCTTGGTATGAGATGTAGCCACATTCAATAACCTCGTCTGCCTGAATTATGCGAGTCATCTCGTTCTTTAGGGCAATAATTTCTTCCGTCTTAAGGGATTTTCCCGTGTCCAGGGTGTAGTAGTAGCCGTAGCCAAGGCTGTGGCCAACCAAAAGGTGGGCATTGGGGTAGATGTTGTGGGCGGCTGTTGCCAAAACAAAGCAGAGTGAGCGCCTGTAGATAGCGGCTCCGTCCTTGCTGTCAAGGTATACCGGCTCAAGCGTTGCGCTTATGTCTACATAGCTGTCCAGCGAATAAATTTCGTTGTTTACGCGCACTGCCACGATTTTTTTACCGTCAGATTCCGGTGCAAATTTATGGATGAGAGTAATCGGTGTTATCTCGTTTGAAAGTTCTTCTTTTGTTCCGTCTGGAAAAGTAAGTGTAAATTTCTTCATGCCTAATATTATAATCCACTTTTTTTCTTTTGCAAAGAGAATTCAAATTTATTTAAGGAATGCATTTTTTTCTTTTTTTTGCGGCACTTGCTCTTGGGACTGTCTGTTTTTTTTGCTGCCAAACATGCCCCTTGTGTGGCGCTTCCGGGGTTCCG
>DJYC01000031.1 GCA_002448445.1 Treponema sp. UBA6988 | reverse complement strand
TGTCATTGCCGTACTTGATACGGCAATCTTCAAAATGGTTTGATATAAAATTATTTTCCATTCAGAATAGTTTTATATCAAATTAGTGGGTTTGTCAAGAGAGAGTCAGGAAAACAGTTTTGGGCTCCACTACCAGAAAAATCTGTCTGAAAATTCATGGTGCGCGGTAATAGGACTTTCGCTCACTTCGTTCGCTCCGCGCAAATGAATTTTCAGCCATATTTTTCTTCCCGTTGCGCCCAAAACTGTTTTCCTCCCCTCCAAACCACCTTCGACGGTACGCACTTGCTACCGTCTTATCCCTGGGCACGGCTTAGGCATGTTGCGATACGTTGAGCAACATGGCCCCTAAGAACCCCAATTCTCAACAAATGTTTTTTTTAGGGGTGTTCCCTTCGACAGGCTCAGGGAACGGAGTTTTGTTTTTTGCAAATGTTGAAAGATAAGTGCTTTTGCGGTAGAATGGCGGGCATGGATGAAATTGTTATTTATACTGATGGCGGCTGCCATGGGAATCCTGGGCCTGGGGGCTGGGGTTGTGTTGTAATAGATGGAGAGAAAGTTAGGAAGCTTAGCGGTGGCGAGAAGCAGACTACCAACAACCGCATGGAGCTTAGTGCGGCTATAGAAGCTTTGCAGGCTGTTGCGCTTGAAGGGCGGAAAATTGTTGTGTATTCCGACAGCCAGTATGTAAAGAACGGAATTACTTCCTGGATTAAAAACTGGAAGAAGAACGGCTGGAGGACTGCGGCAAAGAAGCCTGTGCTGAATCAGGATCTTTGGGTTCAGTTGGATACGCTTTACAATTCCCTTGATGTTGAATGGAAGTGGGTAAAGGGGCACGCCGGTGTTGAATACAACGAGGTGTGTGACCAGCTTTGCCAGATGGAGATTGCCAAATTTGAGTGACTGTTAACGATGAATGCAAATTAAGCCTAGCCCCGATTGGAAGGGCGGCGTAGCCGTTGCCGTTAGGCAATGGAGGCGGAAGCCGGAACCCTGGAAAGCGGGTAGAAATTGCATCCGTGCAATTTCTACCCACAAGTTTCCTTCGGAAACTTGCCGTATTTTTATTGCCAACATTTGACGCGCCGTCCATGGCGCTATCGGTTTGCGAATGGGTAGAAATTGCATGGAGTCTGGCCGGACACGGAGTGCCGGACACAGTTGAAAATGGCCTTTGCTCCAGAATAGAAAAAAAATTATTCTTCCGATTTAATCGTGAAAATTTTTATTCCTTCGTTTTTGAATTTTTCTTTTACTGCTGCAATTACTTGCCGGACTTTTTTGATTTCTGAATCCTGCACATAGCTTACGAGGACAAAATTTGTTTCTGGCCATGTGGGGTTTCCGAGCTTGTAGTCGCTGCCGCCGCGTCCGTATGCAAGGGGAATGATTGTGTACAAAATGCTTGGCACGTTAACTTCCAGTGCGTCCGTTATGTCTTCCTGTACGGATTTGTTTGAAATAATTTCCACTCGGTACATTAAAATTCTCCGTCGTAATTTATTTTGATTGTGCTGTCTGCCGGCTTTTTTTCTTTCATAATGAGCGAATACAAGACCGGGATAAAGAAGAGCGTGATGAAGGTTGAAGATGTAAGGCCTCCCACGACAGCGACACCGATTGGCTGAACCATGCCGGCGCTTCCGCTTGTTGCAAAGCACATTGGAATCATGCCGAGAATTGTTGTGAGCGTTGTCATAAGAACCGGACGAAGGCGGCTTGTTCCCGCTTTGTAACAGGCTTCTTTTATTTTCATTCCGCGGTTCATGAGAAGGTTGGTGTAGTCAACAAGAATGATTCCATTGTTTACTACGATGCCTACCAGCATGATAAGGCCGATTGCGCTCATCATGGAAATTGCCTGGCCTGTGATTTTGTAGATTATGATAACGCCAATTGCAAGGAAGGGAATTGTGAACATGTTGATTAGCGGTGCCTTGAAGCTTTCGTATGTTGCGGCCATTACTCCGAATACCAAGAGCATTGCCATGAGGATTATGTACTTGTAGACGTTCACCTGTTCCTGTGTGTCTTTCCATGAACCTTCGTAGCTTAGGTTTACGTTTTCCGGGATGATGAAAGAATTTGAGATTGCTTCTTTTATCTGGTCTTCCACTACGTTTGCATTTTTTTCCGTAAGGATGTCTGCTGTTACGTGGACGATTCTTGTGCGGTTTTCGTGGGCAATTGTAACAGGCCCGAATCCCTTGTCTACGCTTGCAAAGTTTGCAACGCTTACCATGCCCTTTGAGCCCTGCACGTAAATCTGCTCAAGGTCTATTACCTTTTGCCTGTCTTCCGGCCGGAGCATTACGTATACGCTGTATTCGTCTCCGTCTTTGCGGAAGGTTGTTGCGTTTACACCTTCTATGGAATAATTTATTTCGTTTGCAACGGTGCGGACATCCACGCCAAAGTTGTAGGCCCTCTGGCGGTCGATAGATATTTCTACTTGGGGCAAACCTTCCGTTGTGTCTATTGTTGGCTCGCCAATGTCTGCTATTTCTTCCATTACTGCGGACACTTTGTTTGCTACTGCGAGTGCATCGTCAAGGCTTGCGCTGCGGAGAACTATGTCCAGGTCTGCACCGGTCATCTGTCTTCTGAAGCCCCTGCCGAAGCTAAAGGTTACGTCTGCAAAGTCTGCAAAGTGTGCCCTTAGCTTTTTTTGTATTGTTTCGTCGTTGTCGTCGCCGGCTTTTTGTTCCTTGCTTGGCGGAAGGGAGATTTGTATGGAGCCTGAATATGAAGAGCCGTTTCTTCCTCCAGAGCCTATGCTTGTGATGAGGGTCTTGTAACCCTTTATTTCTTTTTCTATGATTTCCTGGAACTGGCTTACGACAGCTTCCGTTTCCGAAAGGGTTGTTCCTATTGGAAGGCTCATCTGAACCGTTACGCTGTCATCGTGGCCGCCTGTCATCATGCTGATTCTCATCGTTGGGATAAGGAGCAGGGATGCGATGAGGGCTGTGGCGCAGACAAATATTGTAGCCAACCTGTGGTTAAGGGCTGCCATTAAAGCCTTTCCGTATACGTTCTGAATTTTATCTTGGCAGCGCCCAAAGAAGGCGTAGAGGTTCTTAAAGAATTCGCTTTTGATGGGCTTTTCGTTTCTGTTGGTAAGAGGCAAAAAGTGCCCTGCAAGGACTGGAACTAGGAATACCGCTACAAAGAGAGAGCTTACGAGGGCAATTACAACCGTAAAAATAATTCCCTTGAACATTTGTCCCATCCAGCCCAAATCCTTTAGGTAGAAGAGGAAGGGAATGAAGACGCAGATAGTCGTAAGGTTTCCGCTTGTTACGGACATAATCATTTCTGAACTTCCAAGGACGGCTGCAACCTTTGCCTTTGTTCCCCTGGAGCGGTAGGAATAGATGTTGTCTATAATAACGACGGACGCGTCTACTATCATGCCAACGCCAAGGATAAGCCCTGTAAGAGTCATCATGTTGAGCGTGATGCCCGCAAAGTTCATGGCCAAAAGGGTAATCATTATGGAAAGCGGAATTGATATTGCGATTATGATTGTTGTCTTGAATGAGCAGAGGAAGATGTAGAGGATTATGACTGCAAGAAGAAGCCCCTGCCACGCTGAATCCAAGAGGGTGTTTATTGTGTCGCGGATGGAAACGGTGTCGTCGCGGATTATTTCAAGGCTTACGTCTCCGGGGAGAATTGTCTTTAGCTGCTCCATTTTTTGGTAGACGTTGTTTGCAACCGTTACGCTGTTTTCGCCGGACTGCTTGGTTATGGAAATGTATACGCCTTCCTGTCCGTTTATGTAGACTATGCTCTTTTGGTCATCGTAGCCCATGTAGGCTTTTCCAATGTCGCTAAGCTTTACATCGTAGCCTGTAAGGTGCTTGATTACAGTGTCGTTTATTTCTTCTATGCTTGAATATTCCCCTGTGGTGCGGATTGAATAGTCGGTTTTTCCTTCCGTTATTGTGCCGCCTCCAAGCTCCAGGTTTTCTTTGGAAAGGGCGGATGACACTTGGCTTAGGGTAAGGTCGTAGGCCTTTAGCCTGTTCTGCTCAAGTTCCACGCGGACAATTTTTGAGCGGCCACCCATGACCGATGCTTCTCCAACACCGTCTGCCTGCTCAAGTACGTCCACAACGTCGTCTTCTGCAATCTGCTTTAGGTCGTCTGCGGAACGGTTGCCCCTGATTGCAATTCGCATGATAGGCATACTGTTGCTGTCCATCTTAAAAATGGTTGGCGTTACGTTGTCTGGAAGTGCCCTTCTTACGCGGTCAAGCTTGTCGCGCACGTCGTTGGTTGCAATGTCCAAGTCTGTTCCGTAGTTGAATTCCAGCGATACGGTGCAGCGTTCTTCCCTTGAAGTTGAAGTTATGTTCTTAAGGCCGCTAAGACTTGAAAGGGAATTTTCTATTAAAGTTGTTACCGCTTTTTCTACAGTTTCCGGGCCTGCATTAGTGTAGCTTGCGCTTACCATAAGGTAGGGCATGTCTACGTCCGGCATAAGGCTTATGGCTGTCTTTCTTATTGTAAAGATTCCCACCACGCCAAGAAGAATGAATGTTATGAGCACAAGGACGGGGTGCTGTAAGGTTTTTTCGCTTATCACTTTTTACCGTCCTTTTCTTCCTGCTTAGCCTGCTCAGCTGCTTGGGGCTTTTTTATTCCATCCGTAATATCATTTATCTTGGAACCGTCACTTAGTACGCGCTGGCCTTCTATGACGATTTTTTCTCCTGCGCTGATTCCGCTTTTTACTTGGGTCATGTTGTCTACAGTTTCGCCAGTCTGGATTTCCTTTCTGGAAACAGTTTCTCCGTCTGCATTTACGCTGTAGACAAATTCTTTGCCGCCCTTTGTTACGATGCAGTTTGAAGGGATTACAGGGAAGCCTTCGTAGTCCAGTGTGTAGAGCGTTACCTTTGCAAACATGCCTGCGTTGATTCTTGGATCGTTTTGGTCAAAGGTAAGGATGATTTCTTTTGTGCGGCTTGTGCTGTCCACAACAGGCGAAATGCGTGAAACCGTTGCGGTAAAGATTTCGTTGGGGTAGGCTTCGAGTATTATGTTTGCCTTTAGCCCAATCTTTAGGGCTGCAACAAAGCGTTCCGGGATGTTTGCGTTTACCTGAAGGTTTGCAACGTCACCGATAACAGTGATTGCTGTTGAAGTTGTTACCTTTGTGCCGGGCTTTAGCGGGGCTGCCGTTACCGTTCCGCTTATTGGGGAATAGACCCTGCTGTGGGCAAATTGCATTCCCGGTTCTGAAGGGTCTATCTCTGCAATGACGCTTCCTCTTTTTACCGCAGTGCCAAGCGAAACGTATGTTTCTACGATTTTTCCCTTGTTGTCCGGGAATACTTCTATTGAACTCTGGGTTTTTATTTCGCCGTTTGTGTTAACGTAGTCGTGCAGGGTTTGAACTTCTGCCGTCATGCTTCTTACCGTTACCGCACCCTGCTGGCCACCGGGAGCCTTTTTTCCGTCCGAAGTTTTTTTGTAATAGACAAGGTATGCTGCGGCAAGTGCAAGGACTGTCGCGCAAGAAATTATTATGATGGTTGCTGCGCCTGAGCGATTGTTGTTTTCCACTTTTTGCTCCTTATTTTATGAGCGTACCAAAGGGTACTCCCAGTGTGTTTTCCAAATCAAGAATGTTGCAGATTAGGTTGTATGCCTCTGCCTGAAGGTTCACCTTTGCCTGGGTAAGATTGTCCAGTGCCGTCTGAAGTGAAAGCAAATCTTTTGAACCGCGGTTGTATGCGTCAAGGCTCATGCTGTAGGTTTGCGCGGCAAGGTTTACGCTGCTTTGCCTAAGCTTTATTACCGACTGCGAATATTTAATCTTCCTAAGTGCGCTGTCCACATTTGTGTTGAATGTTGACTTTGCATTTTCTAGCGCAAGTTCCAGAGACTCAAGTGAATCTTTTTGCGCGGATATAGCGACTGCCCTCTGCGAAAAGGGTATGAAGCCGTCCAGCGGAATTGTAACGCCAAGCGTCCACCTCTTTGTCCCGGAGTCAGTGTCTATGCCAGTGTCCAAGGTTCCGTTCATCGTGTAGGAATAGCTTCCCGTTACAGTTGGCCCCCATGCGTTAAAGCGGGATGCAAGCAGGTTGTTGCGGGCAATTTCCACCTGTTTTTCCAGGGATGCAATTTCCGGCGGGGTAACCTTTGACTTTTGCGTGTCCTCTTTTTTTATTTCCCCCATGGAAATGAATTTGTCCAGACTGCCGGTAAGTTCAAGCTGGGTTTCCTGGGCTATGCCAAGAATCTGCTTGAATGAATCCATGTCTGTTTCCAGGGTTATCTGTGCCTTTTCGTAAGCAACCTGGGCGTTTTGCCAAGATACCTGTGCGGAAAGAACGTCCAGCCTTGCCAGTGCACCTCGGTTGTAGCGGGCTGCGTTTGAATTGTACTGCCTTTGCGCTGTGGAAAGGTTTGCCTGCATAAGGTTCAGGTTTTCCTTTTCGTAGAGAAGGTTGTAGTAGGCCTTCCGCACATTTAGCTCTATTGTCCTTACCGCCGTGTCGTAGTCTATCTGCTGCTTCTGGTAGGAAAGAGATGCTGAGCGGATTGCTGTGTATACAGAAGGCGTAAGTCCTAGCGAAAGGGAGGCTCCGGCTGAAAGGGTGGGGTCGTCAATGTTGTCGCCGCCTGTCATTGTTCCGCTTGCATTTATACTTGGGATGAATTTGTTCCACGATGTGCCAGATGTTCTTTTTGCGCTTCCCAAGGAAATCTTTTCCCGCTTTATGTTTATGTTTCCGTCCAGTGCGTATTTTACGGCTTCCTCTGGAGACAGGGAAAGAGCCGCTGCTTCTTTTGCAAAAATAGAATGGGGGGCCGCCGTGGTCAGTGCAATAAAAGCAAGGGCCATGCAGCGCCTGATTCTAAAAGCTACATTGTACGCCGCCATTTGTCCTCCATTGCGCATGAACTTTTCATGCTTGCATATATTATAGCAAAATGGAGACAAAAAAAATACCCCTGAATTTATTAACTCAAGGGGTTTTGACGATGAGCCTACGCCGCCATGGAGGGGCGCAAGTGGGTGCTTGCACCCCGTAGCGTTGCCGCAGGCAATGGAGGGGGTGGGGGCCCCCGGAACCCCGGAACGGCGGTGGCGCAAAGGCCTGGACTGTCGGATTAGCCAAAAAGCAAAATGGTAGAGCAAAGTAGGCTACCGTCCAGAAATTCTGTCTTGAAAATAAGGCTACGTTTTGATATAAATTTAAGAATGGCACGCACTTATGACGATTCAAGGTTTATAGATGCTTTTGAACACGAATACACCTGGCTGAATGGATTCCGCCGCAACGCAAGAAGGTTTTCGCAGAGGACTGCCCTTATAGACCCGGAGCAGAACCTTACTTGGACATACGGAGAGCTTGAGGCAGAATCAAACCGCTTTGCAAATGCCCTTTTAGACTTTGGATTAGGTAAAGATGACCTTGTAATGGCTGCCCTTAGAAATTCCCCTGCCTTTGTTTTGTCATACCTTGCACCCAGAAAGATTGGCTGCATTCTTCTTGCCGCAAACTTTAACCTTGCCGCGGGGGAGATGGCCCTTGTAATAGACCAGAACAAGCCCAAGGCCATAATATATTCTGCGAATGTTTGCCAGGTAATTTTGGACGCTCTTAGCCTGTGCAAGCATAAGCCAAAGCTTTTTATTCTGGCAGATAATATAGAAGGAATTGCTCTTCCGCTGGGCCATGCCAGCTACGAGGATTTTGTAAGGGGTAAGCCTTCTTCTGAGCCAAAGGTAACTTTCCGCCCGCATATTTACGATGAGGTTTTGCGCCTTTGCACCAGCGGAACTACCGCAATGCCAAAATTTGTTCCCCTGAATGACATAAACGAGGTTCTTTCTGCCCATGACGTTATAATGCAGTACCCCATGTCTTTTAGCGACGTTACCCTTAACATGACTCCCTGGTTCCACAGGGGCGGCTGCCACAGCGGTGGCCTTTGCCCTTCCTTGTATTGCGGGGCGGCCCTTGTTGTTATGCGAAGGTTCCAGCCGGCCAATGTTCTTGACTGGGTGGAAAAATACGGCATTACTTTTTTGATGGGTGCTCCTGCCAACCTGGAGATGCTTTGCCGGGTTCAGAAAAGAAACCCAAGAAACCTTTCTTTGCTAAAGGGAATCATTGCAATGGGGGCTCCTCTTTCCAAGACGGGATGCAGGCGCTTTATGGATGTGCTTACCAAAAACATCTTTAACGGCTACGGTACAACCGAGACCTTCTGGAATTCATTTCTTAGGCCATGCGATTTACCCCAAGCAGCAGGTTCTGCCGGTGGAAGCTGCATAGACGATGAAGTGAGGGTGGTAAAGATTTATGACGGCCGCAAGGCAGAACCAGACGATACGGTTTTGCATGACAATTCATCTGAAGGCGAGATAATTATTTTTTGCCCGGAAAAAACAACCTATTCGTATTACAATAACCCAGAGATGGAAAGTGAAAAATTCTACAAGGGCTGGATGTACACAGGAGACGTTGGCACTTGGGACGAAAACTTCCATGTTAGCGTAAAGGGACGCAAGGACAACATGATTATTGTTTCCGGCGAGAACATCTATCCTTCCCAGATAGAGGAAGCCATTATGCAGAACCCCAAGGTAAAGGACTGTGCAGTTACCGCCGTTTATGACAGGCTAAGGGGGCAGGCTGTTTGTGCTTATGTTGTGCCAAAAGACCCCTCTCTTTCTACGGATGAACTTGGGCTTTTTTGCTTGGAAAGTCCAATGCTTTCTAAATACAAAAGGCCGCGTTACTTTGCGATTGTTGATTCCCTTCCCTATACTGCAACAGGGAAGAAGATTCACCACGCTCTTATGGAACGCGCTGAAAGTGATTTAAAATTAGGAATATTAAGGAAATGAATTCTTATCGGGAGGATTTTATGAATTCAAAAATGAATTTTCCAAGTGGCAGCAAGCTCTTTTGCCTTGCCTTTGCCGTGATTTTTTCTCTTGCGCTTTTGGGCTGCTCGGGAAAGGGGAAGGGTGCATCTGGAAAGAGGTACACCTACCATGCCTACAGCAGCGTTCCCCAGACCTGGAACCCTACAGACTATAGCCTTGGTGATGAGGCTACGATAATTTCGCTTACGAATTCTTCGCTCTACGATTTTGTGATGAACGAAGCCCAGAACGGTTACGATATTGTTCCTGAGATGGCGGAATCTTCCCCTGTGGACGTAACCGCTGAATATGCAGGCAAGGAGCCTTATGGAGTTCCGTCCGATGCGACTTCCGGCTGGGCTTGGAAGATTTCCCTTATAAAAAATGCCAAGTGGGACAATGGAAGTCCCATTGACGCTGGAACTTACGAATATACCTTAAAGCAGTTCCTTAATCCCGAAATGAAAAACTACAGGGCAAATTCTTTTTACCAGGACGGGCTTCCCCTTGCCAACGCAAAGGCCTATTACGACGGCACTGTTTCTTGGGAAAATGTTTGCACCGATGCAAAAAAGCAGGCCTATCTTCCTTGTGATGATTCAGAAATGTACATAAGCCTTACCGCCAAGTGCGTATTTTTTAACTCTGCTCTTGCCAACATCTATTCAACCAATCCGGAATATTTTGCAGACGGAGGAAGTGACCTGTATCCCAAGCTTTCTTCTGCAGCAGGAAATTCATCCTACGCAAAGCTTACTCCCGAAGTTAAGAAAGTCTTGCAGAAGGTTGCTGCAAATTGCGGGGACAAGCGTCCTGTTGCCTACAAGGAATTTTGTTTTGTAAGAAAGGAAAATCCGCCAATGCCCTGGGAAAATGTTGGCTTTGTAAAGAATGACGACTATACATTTACGCTTATCCTTAACAGGCAGCTTACACCCTTTATGTTCTATTACGCATCATCTTCCATATCCCTTGTGCGCGAGGATTTGTACGAGGCAAACAAGCAGAAGACAGGCGACATTGTAAAAACTTCCTACTGTACTTCCGCAGAAAAGTCTGCATCATGCGGCCCATACAAGATTACGGAATTCCAGGCGGACAAATACATTCATCTGGAAAAGAACGAAAACTGGTACGGCTGGACGGACGGCAGGCACAAGGAACAGTACCAGACTACGGGTTACGACATTCAGTTCATTACGGACTTGGAAACGCTTACAAACCTCTTCCTTCAGGGAAAGCTTGATGTTCTTTCTCTTGATGCCGTGCGCATGGAAAAATTCGGCAACAGTGAATACAGAAAAGATGCACCCCAGTCTTACACATGGAAGTTCAGCTTTAACATTGACAAGAGGGCATTAAAGGCAGAAGAGACGGCAGGCGTTAACCGCTCAATTCTTTCTTACCTTGACTTCCGCAAGGGAATATCCCTTTGCATAGACAGGCAAAAATACGTGGACACAATTTCCATAGGAAGCGACCCGGGCTTTGGTCTTATAAACTACATGTATGTTGCAGAGCCTGAATCTGGTCTTCTTTACCGCGACACGCCACAGGCAAAAAAAGCACTCTGCGAATTCTACGGCACTTCTTCCGTGGAAGACATAACCGGTTACAATAGGGAAGAGGCTGCATCCTGTTTTCAAAAGGCATACGATGCGGCTATTGCGGCAGGTGACCTAAAGGCTACGGATAAAATTCAGATTGACTACCACATCTATTCAGAGAGCGACATAAACAAGCGTACGGTTGCATTCCTTCAGGAAGCAATAAATTCTGCCACACAGGGAACGTCGCTTGAAGGCAAGGTTACTATAAATGCCGTTGTTGACGAAAACTATTATGCCAACATGAAGAGCGGAAAGGTAGACCTTGCAATGACTGGCTGGGGAGGCGGCGCTTTTGACCCATACGGAATCCTTTGGTGCTACTGCGATACGGCTGCGCTGAACGAATACGGCTTCCATCCTGAGCGCGAAACACTTTGCATAAATATAGAAGGAAAAGATTATACCAAGACCTACAACGAATGGTACATGGCCTTGTGCAACGGAGAATATACCGCTGCCCCGATTGCCGTTAAGAATACAATTCTTGCATCCGTGGAAAAGGCATTGCTTGGCTACTACAATATGATTCCTGTCCGCTACATGAATTCAGCCTCGCTTGATTCCCAGCGCATAGTTCAGGGTTGCGACCATTACGTAAACCAGCTGGTTGGATTTGGAGGAATCCGCTTTATGACCTACACCATGGATGACGAAGAGTGGGATTCCTATTGCAAGGAAAACAACTATCAGCTTAAGTATTAGCGGGAAAAGGCCATGTTAAAATATGTAATAAAGCGAATCATACTCATGCTCGTGAGTCTTTTTATAATCATGACCATGCTCTTTGTGCTTGTGCGCCTCTTGCCCAATCCCATAACCGCAGTTCCCGGTGGCTTTGACAAGGCCTTGCGGGACATGAGGGAAGCCTGGGGCTACAACAAGCCCATAATGGTTCAGTACGGCATATTCCTTAGGAATGTCTTTACCAAGTGGGACTGGGGCTTTTGTACCAGCATGGGAACTTTTTTGCAGCCTGTTACCCACTACCTTGCGTCAAAACTTCCGGCAACAATTTACGTGAATGTTTTTTCCGTGCTGCTTTCGCTTCCTGTTGGTATTACCTTTGGAATTGTTGCGGCTGTTAACAAAAATAAATGGCCTGACCACGTGATTCAGGTTGTGATTATGTTTTTTATTTCTGTTCCGTCTTTTATCTACGCCTTTATCCTCCAGTATTTTATTGGCTACAAGCTGGGCTGGTGTCCGCTTATTTTTAAGGGCGGCGATGATTATTTTACCTGGGCAATGTTCCACAGCGCAATTCTTCCGGTTCTTTCGCTTTCCTTTGGGCCGATTGCAGGAGACATGAGGCTTATCCGTGCAGAGCTTACCGAGCAGCTTACAAGCGAGTACATGCTTCTTGCGCGCACAAAAGGGCTTACCAAAAGACAGGCAACCGTACGCCATGCACTAAGGAATTCACTTGTTCCCCTTATGCCCTCTTTCTTGGGAGACTTTATTGGAATACTTGGCGGCTCCATGATAATAGAACAAATCTTTGCGGTTCCGGGAATTGGAAAGACTTACGTTCAGTCAATTGCAGTACGCGACTACAGCGTCTTTATGGCAATAAGCATGTTCTACGTTGCAATTGGCCTTGCAGCAGGAATTGTGAGCGACCTTAGCTACGGTTTTATTGATCCTAGAATCCGCATGGGAGGAAACAAGTCTAATGAACTGTGACGTTAATTCTGATGAATACAAATCCGTTCCCAAGGAAAAATTTGTTTTTGTTCAAAAAGAAGAAAGGCTTACAGACACTGCGCTAAAGACAAAGCCCACCGGTTACTTTAAGGATGCCATGCTTCGCTTTGTTACCAACAAGGGTTCAGTCGTGTGCTTCTTTATAATAGTCTGCCTTTTTTTGTACGCAATTTTTGGCCCCCTGCTTTCGCCATATAAAATTAACAGCAAGGATCCATATTATTCTTACGCCCTGCCAAAAAATCCTTTGTTTGCAAAGCTTGGCTTTTGGGACGGCTGCAAAAAGACGGAAGTGAACCTCGCAACATACCAATACTATTCCAATATTCCCGGAGCAGTAAAAAAATTCTACGGAGAGAAAATCCACAATGTTGCAAAGAGAAAGCAGAAGTGGTATTCAATAAGACTCGACTCTTATGCCAAGGTTGGCTGGGTAAAGATGCTGCTTTCCAAAGATGAATACGAGGCTGCCCGCGAATGGGAAAAGAAGACCCAGAGAAAACTTTTCTATCCAATGATAAACCAGAAGCTTGTAAAAAATCCTGCCTACAAAAATGACATGAATGCCTGGTTTGAAAGCGACCCCAAGGGGATTGCAAACAATAATGCCGCCACAGGAAAGCCCAAGGCTATTTTTATGGAAGATGAAAATTCAGCAGACGGTTATTCCTACTACACAAGCCGCATGAACGGAGAGCAGTACGAGACCCGTGTCCTCTACAGCGAATGGTTCTACTACAAAAACAACCGCTACGCTTCCTATCTTTTTGGAACGGACAATTCGGGTTACGACATTTTTACCCGTCTTGCATACGGTGCGCGTCTTTCGCTAGTCCTTGGAATTGTTGTTTCTGCGATAAACCTTTTTTTAGGAATAATAGTTGGCGCACTTGAAGGCTACTACGGCGGAACTTTTGACATAATCTTTGAGCGCGTTAAGGACATTATTTACCAGGTGCCCACCCAGGTAACGATGGTTCTCTTCCAGCTCTACCTTGCAAAAAAGCTTGGGCCAATAGCGGCACTTTTCTTTGCCTTTATCTTTTATGGCTGGATAGGAATTTCTTCTACGGTGCGGGCCCAGTTCTACCGCTTTAAGGGACAGGACTATGTTAACGCAAGCCGCACTTTGGGAGCAAGTGATGCGCGTCTTATCTTCCGCCACATACTTCCCAACGCTATAGGATTTATAATTACTGTTAGCATACTTAGCATACCGGGCGTAATCTTTTCCGAAGCGTCACTTACATACCTTGGCATTGTTAATTTGGATTCGGACAAGATAACGAGTGTTGGCGCAATGCTTAACGGTGCAACGAATGCCCTTAGCACATATCCGCATACGGTTTTCTTTCCGGCTGCATTCATTTCCATTCTGCTTGTCTGCTTTAACGAATTTGGAAACGGTTTGCGCGATGCCTTTAATCCGTCTTTGAGGGGGGCAGAAAATGAGTGAATCCATTAATGCAGGCAACGTAGCCCTTAGCGTAAGGAATCTGACGGTTTCTTTTAGAACCAACAAGGGAATTGTTCACGCAGTCCGGGGAATTTCCTTTGACCTAAAAAAAGGCGAAACCCTTGCCCTGGTTGGAGAAAGCGGTTCAGGAAAATCTGTAACAGCAAAAGCCATGCTTGGAATAGAAGCGCCCAATGCCATCATAGAAAGCGGAAGCATTTTTTACGAGAACCGTGACCTTCTAAAATTTACGGAGGAAGATTTTAATCAAATCCGTGGAAACAAGATTACAATGATTTTCCAGGATCCTATGTCTTCCCTTGACCCTATCGTAAAGATTGGCCCGCAGATGACGGAAGCCGCAATTCTTAACGGAAGGCGAAAGCAGAAGCTTGCAGAAAAAAAACTTTGCCTTATCATAAAAAATCTTTCTAAAAATGATTCTTACAAAAAAGAACTTGCCGGAATAAAAAAAGCGGTAAAGCTTGCAAAAAAAGATTATTCCATTCAATTCAAAAATCTTTCTTTAGCCTACGATTTTGAGGAAGCCAAGCTGCAGGTAAAAATTCCTGAATGCTTAAGTCCTGCAAAAAATCTTCTTTTGCAAAAAGAATTTGAAGAGCTTAACGATGCACTTTGCCGCTCGACCTTTTGCGTTACAAAAAAAATGGCTTACGAAAAGGCCCTAAAGATAATGGCGGAAGTTGGAATTAGTGACGGAGAAAAAAGGTTCAACCAGTACCCCTTTGAATTTTCCGGCGGAATGAGGCAGCGCATAGTTATAGCAATTGCCATTGCCGCAAACCCAGACCTTCTTATTTGCGACGAGCCAACCACAGCCTTGGACGTTACCATTCAGGCGCAGATTCTTGAGCTGATTAATTCATTAAAAAAGAAGCGTGGAATGAGCGTAATTTTTATTACCCACGACTTGGGTGTTGTTGCAAACGTTGCAGACAGGATTGCCGTAATGTATGCGGGAAAAATTGTTGAGACCGGAAGCGTAGACGATGTTTTCTACAGCCCGGCCCATCCCTATACCTGGGCCCTGCTTGGTTCAATGCCGGACTTGGATTCAAGCGGAAGGCTGGAAGCAATACCGGGAACTCCCCCCAACATGATTTACCCGCCGGAAGGAGATGCCTTTGCTGCTCGCAACAAGTATGCCATGCAGATAGATTTTGAAAGGGAGCCTCCTCTTTTTAAGATAAGCGAAAGTCATTCTGCGGCCACCTGGCTTTTGCACCCCAATGCCCCAAAGGTGGAGCTGCCGGAAACTCTTGCAAAAAGAATTGCCAGAATGAAGGAAAGACGCAATGCGGACGGAGGTAAAAGATAATGGAAGAAAAAGAATCTTTGCTGCGCGTTGAAAATTTGCGCCAGTATTTTAATCGTGGAAGTTTTCGTGCCCTGGACGGTGTAAGCTTTGAAATAAAAAAAGGCGAAGTGTTTTCTATAGTAGGGGAGAGTGGCTGCGGAAAAACTACAACCGGAAGGGCAATAATAAAGCTCTACAATATTACAGGCGGCCAAATATTTTTTAACGGAAAGCTTATTTCTGTTGGCAAGCTTGACTTTGAAGAAAATATTAAGCAGGCAAAAAGCGACCTTGCGGCAAAAAAAATAAGCAAAAGCGAATGTGCCAAAATAATTTCCGAGCAGAAAAAAATCTACAGGGAAAAACTTGGCGAGACAAAAAAAATTAAGCGCGATGAGCTTACAAAAATGCAGATGATTTTTCAGGAC
>DJYC01000033.1 GCA_002448445.1 Treponema sp. UBA6988 | reverse complement strand
TCCCGCCCCTTAAACCCCACCCTTTCCCGGCACGGCTTAGGCATGTTGCGATATGTTGAGCAACATGCCCCTAAGAACCCCACTTTTCAACACTTGTTCCAGTGTGAGCCTACATTACAGAGCTTTCTTATCATATTTTTTGATTAACAATTGTTTTAAAACTGCACTTGCCTTACGTTGCGCCAAAAACTGATTTCCTATTGCTTCCATACTACTACAAATGGAGCCTAGCCGGGATTGGAGGGGCTTGCAATGTGGAGAAAATTACGTCCATGTAATTTTCTCCACGCAAGTTTTTTGCAAAAACTTGCCTAGCGTTTTATGCTAACAAATGACGCGCCCTCCTTGGCGCTAATTGTTACCGAATTAAAGCCCCGGAAAGCCCGTAACAAGGGACCTCCTGCAAGTATTGCAGGCAGTTTTACCAAGAAGTATGCTCCAGAGAAGAAAGCTAGAGGATGTAACGCTCCAGGTTCTGGTCTTTTACAACGTCTTTTAGGCGCTCGTCAACCCATGCGCGGTCAACGGTTATGGTTTCGCCATTGTGCTGGTCTGCGTCAAAGCTAAGGTCTTCCAGGACGGTTTCCATAATCGTGTGCAGGCGGCGGGCACCAATGTTTTCTGCGCGGGAATTTACGTCTTCTGCAATAAAGGCCATGCGGTCAATTGCCTCTTCCGTAAACTTTAGGGTAACGCCTTCCGTTGCAAGAAGTGCCTCGTACTGCTTTACGAGTGCGTTCTTTGGCTCTGTGAGGATTCGCTTGAAGTCTTCTTTTTTGAGGGCCTCAAGTTCTACGCGGAGTGGGAAGCGGCCCTGGAGTTCAGGGATTAGGTCGCTGGGGGCTGCCACGCTAAAGGCACCTGCTCCAATGAAGAGTATGTGAGTTGTGTTTACCACGCCCCATTTTGTGTTTACGTCACTGCCTTCTACGATTGGGAGGATGTCGCGCTGTACGCCTTCACGGCTAACGTCCTGCCTTGAACCTTCACCGCCCTTGGTTGCAATTTTGTCTATTTCGTCTATGAAGATGATACCGCTCTGCTCAACGCGCATTTTTGCCTCGTCCGCAACCTTGTCGCTGTCCGTTATGCGGTCTAGGGTCTGCGCCATTAGGATGTTGCGTGCCTCGCGTACAGTTACGTTCTTTACGCGGCTTTTTCCGCCGGAGAACATTTCCTGCAGCCCCACAATTCCTTCTTCAAAGTCGGCAGGGTTTCCACCGCTTAGCATTTCCATGCCGAACCTTGGCTGCTGGTGCACGGTTATGTCCACCATGCGGTCTTCCAGCTTTCCTTCGCGGAGCATGGCACGGAATTTTTCGCGGGTTTCGCTCATGCCCTTGCTTTCTTCCGGGGTCTCTTTTGGGCTTTCTTCCTGGGCAGCCGCCTCAAAAGTCTCTTCCTCTTCTGCCTCTGCGGATTTTGGCATGTCTATGCGGATAAGGCTTCCCTGTACAGGGGCGTCGCTTCCGAAAATGTTGCCAGAAATATGGACGCTTGGCTTTTTTGCTTCTTTCTTTGCCTTTTTTGTGGAGCTTCCGGGCAAAAGCAAATCCAAGAGTGATTCTTCCACCATGGGGACTGCCTTTTCGCGGAGCTTTTCCTGGGTTTCTGCCTTTACCATGTTGTAGCCAACAGCCATCAGGTCGCGCACCATGCTTTCTACGTCGCGCCCAACATAGCCTACTTCCGTGTACTTTGTGGCTTCCACTTTAAGGAATGGTGCCCCACAAAGCTTTGCAAGGCGGCGTGCTATCTCCGTCTTTCCAACGCCGGTTGGCCCCATCATGAGGATGTTCTTGGGGGCTACCTCTTCGCGGATTTCTTCCGGAAGCTTGATTCTGCGCTGGCGGTTCCTGAGTGCAACTGCTACAAAGCGCTTGGCCTTGTTCTGGCCTATGATGTAGCTGTCCAGGCGGCTTACAATCTGTGCCGGGGTGAGCCCGTCCGGGATTCCCTTTGCGGCTGGATTTTCGCCTGGTGCACCACTTGGTGCAACACTTGGTGCAACACCTTGTGTACTATTAGTCTGGGGGGTAATGCTTTCTTCCATATTGCTTTCCTGATTATTTTCCTGTTTACTGTAGCTCTTCAACTACCACATTGTCGTTTGTATAGATGCAGATTTGCCCTGCTATTTTAAGCGATTTTTCCGCAATTTCCTTTGCACCCATGGCCGGGTTTTCCATGTAGGCAAGGGCTGCGGCATAGGCATAGTTTCCGCCAGAACCGATTGCTATGGCATCGTTTTCCGGTTCTATTACGTTTCCGTCCCCGGAGATGAGCAGAATCTTGTTCTTGTCTGCTACCAAAAGCATTGCCTCAAGCTTACTCATGTAGCGTTCCGTGCGCCAAAGCTTGGCAAGTTCCACCGCTGAACGGGAAAGGTCTCCGTTGAACTCCTTTAGCTTGTCTTCAAATTTGTCAAAGAGCGTGAATGCGTCTGCAACAGAACCAGCAAAGCCTGTAAGCACCTTGTCTCCGTAGATTTTGCGCACCTTGCGTGCATTGCCCTTTACAACGGTATTTCCGGCTGTTACCTGGCCGTCTCCTGCCATTGCAACCCTTCCGTTTCTCTTTACTGCAAGAACCGTCGTGCTCCTTATTTTATTTTCTTCTGACATAAGAACTCCTAGTATAATTTTAGTCCTGCTTTCCCGAATGGGGGAAGGCCTGTTTGTAAACTTCCTTTAGCCTCTCCGTAGTCACGTGGGTGTAGCGCTGGGTTGTGCTTATGCTCGAATGCCCCAACATCTCCTGCACTGCACGAATGTCTGCCCCCGCCGCAAGCATGGCTGTGGCAAAGGTATGGCGGAAGGCATGCGGAGAGACGTGCCTGTTGGTTCCTTCCACACCCGAATATCTGCTTACGATATACCAAATACCGTGTTCGCTCAAGGGGGTTCCCTTTTGGTTCAAGAACACTTCCTCTACCGGACTGCCACCGTTCTTTTCCCTCTCAGGAAAGCGGCTCTTCCTTTCTGCAAGGTATGCAAGCAAAGAAGAAACAGCGTCCTTTTCAAAATAGACGCGCCTGTCTTTTTTGCCCTTACCGGTAACAACCGCCGTCTTAAAATCCGGGGAAAAATCCCCAAACTTAAGGTTTGCAAGTTCCCCCACACGGCAACCCGATGAATAAAGCATCTCGAACAAGGCCCTGTCCCTGCTTTGCCACAAAAGCGGCTCTTTTTCCGGCTCAATGCACAAAGCGTCCACTTCCGTAGCCGTCATGAACCTTGGCAAGTGCTTGGGTGCCTTTAGCGTCTTTAGCTCAAGAGAGACATTACTTTTAATATAACCAAATTTCTTGCAATAGGCAAATAATCCGCGCACGGCTGCAATAAAACGGTTTATGGAGACAGTTCCGTATTTTCTGCGGCTAAGAGAGCCAACGCAGCCCCGCAAGTCTTCCAAAGTGAGGTCTTTTAGCGGCTTTTGTGGGGTAAGGATTTGCATAAGGTGCTTAAAGTCTTCTCCGTAGCCTTTTACGGTATTTTCTGAAAGTCCGCGGACAGATTTTATGTACAAAAGGTATTCAGCGCAGCATTCTTCTATAGAAACAGGGGAATTGCTGGAAACAGTGAGCATTATCTTTGCCTCCTACCATGTTATTTTCGGAAAAAGAGGGGATAAAGCAAATACGGATTCTTCTATTTTTCTGGACGCAAATTCCAACTTCCCCATACGTCTTAAGGCTAAAACCGGGAAGCCATGCCTTTGCAGAACCGGCTTTCCAGGGTTCCGCGGGGCCCAACCCGCTCCATTGCTCGCGCAACCCGCCTGCGGCGGGCCCTTCCAATCCGGCGTAGGTTCATTTGCCCCCATGCCTTTCCAGACCACCGCCAAATTTGCCATTCTGCTTAAGCAAAAGATAAAAGCCCAGGCATATTAAGGAAGACAAAAGCGAGCCTATCGCCGGAGCCCAGCCCATTGGGTAAAGCGTGCCGGGAAAGTATTTTGCCGCAAGATAAGCCCCCGGTATGCGGACAAGCAGAATAGAAACCGTATTGTGGAAAAAAGACAAAAGCGAGTAACCGTAAGCGCAGAAAAAACCGCTGAATGCAAAATGGAAGGCCGCAAAAAAGCAGTCAAAGACGTAGGAGCGCAAATACTGGCCCCCAAGCTGAACCACTTCTGCATCGTGCGTAAACAAAGATACAAAGGGAACCGATGCAAACTGGAATGCAAGCGCAAACAAAGCCCCAAAGGCAGAAGCAATTGCCATGCCTGCATACAAAGTGTGCCTTGCCCTGGCGTGAAGAGAAGCCCCCATGTTCTGGGCGGCAAGAGCGGATATAGCGCTGAGCATGCTGGAAGGAACAAGGAAGAGGAAGCAGATTATCTTTTCCACAATTCCAACCGCAGCAGCAACGCTAAGCCCCCTGGAATTTGCAATTATGGTTATTACAAGAAAGGAAACCTGAATAAAGCCGTCCTGGGCAGAAACCGGAAGCCCAATCTGCAAAAGGGCCTTCAGAACCTTTGCATCCATCCTAAAGTCGCCCCGCAGAATCCTTACGCAAGCACCATCTCCTCCGACAGCACCACCGGCCCCACCGCAAGCACCACGTTTCCCACGGGCAAAAAGCACAAATGCAGCAAGAAAAGCGCTAAAAGCCTGCGAAAGAACCGTAGCAAGGGCAGCCCCCCTTGAACCAAGAGCAAGCGGCCCCATAAAAAATACGTCCAAGATTATGTTTACAAGGCAAGATGCGGCAACAAAATAAAGAGGCCTCTTTGAATCCCCCGCACCACGGAAAACTGCCGAAACCGAATTGTAAAGCGAAATAAAAGGAATGCCCAAAAAGCAAATCCCAAGATAGGAAAGAGACTCCCCAACCGCCTCTGGAGGGGTATGCATAAGAGCTACAATCTGGGGGCAAAAGACAAAAAGAATGGCTGTGGCAAAAACAGAAAAAATCAAAAATGCAAGAAGCGAATTTCCAGCGCACAAACCGGCGTCCCGTTCCTTGCCAGCACCAACCGCCCGCGCCGTAAGAACCGTAGTCCCCATCGCAAGCCCCGCAATAATCACAGTAATCATGTGCATAATCTGGCTGCCAATGGAAACCGCAGTTATAACGTCCGCCCCGTTGAACTGCCCCGCAATAAAAAGGTCTGCCATGCCGTAAAGGGTCTGCAAAAAATTTGCCATCAAAAACGGAAGCGAAAACGCAACCAGCCTAGCCGCAACGCTCCCCTCCGTCAACTTTTCTTCAAAATTTTCTTTCATACCTTGGCTATATTATAGAAAAGAAACAAAAAAGTAAACGGAACTTTTTAGGACTTCACTTCCCACCAGCCGTTCTTGTCTGCACCGTGGCGCACAAGAAGACCCTTCTTCTTTAGCTCAGTAATTTTCCTGCTGACTGTTGGCCGCGACTTCCCGGTTTTTTCTGCAAGCTCATCATACGAAATACTTGGATTTTCCCTTATAAGTTTCAAGATCAAATTTACAGTATCATTTACAGTATC
>DJYC01000022.1 GCA_002448445.1 Treponema sp. UBA6988 | reverse complement strand
CCGTCCGGGTCAAAGACGCCCCCAAACGTCCATGATATTTTCCTTAAGCTCAGAAACAGGTTCCTTCAAATCTTCAAGCATATTTTTCTCCAGTAAAATTTTTATCTAAGTTATCAGCGCAGTTAACGCAGGTCAGAGCAGTCATCCACAACACGCGCGAATCAACACGCGGCTTATGTCCCGCAGCACAAAAAATAAAGGCGAAGCAGCCCTACCTCTGGGGCCTCTGCCTTGGGGCGGCGGCAGGTCTTGCGGCGGGCTTTGAAGCTACAGGCCTTCTTGCTCCGGCAGAAGTACCGGTCTTGGGCTGGGCGGAATTGAGCACCAGCCTCCTCCACTTCTTTTCTTTAAGCTCCGTAATAACGAACTTGCCCTCCAGCGGGAACTGGTAGATGCGGATGTTGTCATAGTAATCCGTATAGCGGTCCATCTCCTTCTTAAGGCTCGTAAGGTCTGCATCCGAAAGGCTTGAATTTTCCCAGCATGACTTCTGAATCTGCTTAAAGCCCGTATGTCCTAACAAATTAAAAATGTTGCGGGCGCTGTCGATGCTGCCCGGCTCTAAAACTATTGAAACAAACATATATATAAGATAATTCAAAGATTGTATCTTGTCAAACCGTTAATTATGGTTCATAATGTAATAGAAATGAAAAAACATATAAAAACAACGGCTTTTACATTAGTTTCTCTTTTCTTGGCATTTGCACAATTTAATACTGCAAATGGAATACAGGCTCAGACCGCGCATGCACAGACCTCCTACCCGAGGCCAATTGTGACAAACATTTCCTGCGCCCCCTATTCAACAAACAAAATCATAGTCTCATGGGCAGTACCAAAGGAAATCAAGGGTGCCTCCAGCGGTTCCTATATAAGCGAAATCCTAGTCTACAGGAGCACAAGGCCCCTTACGGCTTACAAGGACGTGGACGGGCTAAAGCCCCTGGCAAAGCTTCCTGCCTTTACCACATCCTACAGGGACACCCTTGCTGACTTCAAGAACTACTATTATGCAGTGGTTTCCATCGTAAAGGAAGTGGAAGAAAAAAAGCCGGCCCCCTTCAAGCAGGAAAACATCCATGGCGGTGAACTCTACTACGACGAAGAGCTTGACGGCTCACTCGATGCAAAGAAGGGCAAGATTTACCCAATAATCCTCCCCGGCGTAAACGCAAGCGTCACGGGCGTAAAGGTCAGCGGCAACAAGTACTCCGCAGACCAGGCACTCCCGATTCCCGAAAAAAAGCAGTACGAAGAGGGAGAAATGCGAGAGCAGCCCCTTCCCTACATGAACATTCTTAGCGAAGACGGTACTCCCAAAAAGTCAAAGGGGCAGATAGGCAAAGAGGCAAATAAAAAAGCGGCTACCCTCATAAAGGAAAGCAAGCCAAAAGCCTCCGACCAGCCGGAACTTCTGCCAATGTATGTCTTTTCGGAAGATACGGTAAGCCCGGCAGGCGGAGACGACTACCTTCTCTTTGACGTTCTGAAGGGTGCATTCATAAACAAAAGGTGGAGCCAGGCCGCGAAAGACCTGGAGCAGTTCCTTATGCAGAACCGCTCAGTCTCCGTCACAAACCGCGCAAACTTCTACCTTGGTGAATGCTACTACTTTATGGCCCAGTACCCCAAGGCACTCAACCAGTTCCTTCTTTTAAGGGACAGCTACCCGGCTCTTACCAGAAAATGGTCAAAGAGTGCCCTGGACCTTTACACGCTGCCTGTAGAGGAATAAGAAAGTCTTTTTCTTTATTTGGACGGTAGTTTTTCGGCTCTACCATCCATTCCTTGGCTACAACCGGCCTTCATTACTTTCGTCACCGCCCTTCGCTGGAAACTTCGCATATTCATGCTCGTTGCGAAAACCGGGGTTCCGCTACCGCTCCATTCCTTCGGAACGCTGCGCGCCCCTACACGGCGGCGTAGGTATAAAATTGCCTCAAAACAACGTCATATCTTAACGGCAGCAGATGTCGCTTATTGTCCTTAGACCTTTTAGTGTAAGTTCCTTGTCCACCACAACGAATGAATCCGTTATGGGCTTTAGCACGCTATTAAGGCCGCCGGTGGCAACAACGCTTACGCTATCCTGTCTGTCCCCTGATGCAGCATACAAGTCGTCCTTTACGCGGGAAATAAGGTATTCAACAAGCCCCTTGTAGCCAAGGACAACCCCAGCCTGAATAGCTTCCTTTGTTGTGGAGCCAAGGCTGGAAGATGGGGCTTCCAGTGGAACAATAGGCAGCTGGGCGGTGTTTGTGGCAAGGGCATGGATTGCAGTCCTAAGGCCCGGAGAAATTGTAATGCCGCGGATTATTCCCTTTGAGTCCGTAACGGTAAGGGTGAGTGCTGTTCCAAAGTCAACGACAATATTTGCACCGTGGAAAAGTTCCCATGCACCAACCGCATTGCACAAAAGGTCTGTTCCAAGCTCGTGGGTAGAACCTTCAGGAAGCCTTACCGGAAGTTGGCCGGAAAAAGCAAGGGCAGAAGAAAGAACGAAGGGCTTTTTCTTTGTAAGGCGCTGGCTAACCGTAACAAAAGGCCCCAATAAATCTGGTACTACGGAACTTATTATGGCTTTGTCTATATCCTTTGCCTGAATGTTTTCGTCGCGTATCAGGGTGGAAATTACGCTTGAATATTCATCCCCTGTACGGCGGGAGTCGCTTGCTATCCTCCATTGGTTACGAAGGTTCTTTCCGTCAAAAAGAGCGGCAACTATGTTTGTGTTTCCTATGTCAACTGCAAAAAGCATTTCTTCCCCCAAGTCATTTTAAAGATTCGAAATACTTCGTAAATTCTTCCGAACGGACGTACTTTTCAAAAGCATTGTAGACATATTCTGGAAAATTAAGCCCAACAAGTTTCTTAAGCTCGCACAAGGCCTTGTCTATGGTAAGCGGCTTTCTGTAAGGACGCTGGGAGGTAAGCGCATCAAAAATGTCGGCGCAGCTTACAATCATTGCCCCTTCCGGGTATTCACCAAGCTTCTTTCCGTAATAGCCAGTCCCCTTTAGGGTCTCGTGGTGGTAGCGTACAAAATCCTTTACATCGTCAAAGAAAGAATTGTTGTCCAGAATATGGTAGCCTATCTCCGTATGCTGCTTAATCTTCTTGTATTCCTCATCGCTAAGACGAGTCCTCTTGTTAAGGATGTCATCCCCTATGCCAATCTTTCCAATATCGTGAAGCATTGCACCGTATCGTATCTGGTGAATCTGCTCATCAGTATAGCCTAGGCGCTGCGCAATGTTAACAGCATATTCCTTTACGCGGTCGGAGTGGCCTTCCGTATACTTGTCCTTTGCCTCCAGTGCACAGGTTAGGGACTTTACGACGGCAAAGCTTGATTCATCCAGCTTCTGGTAGAGCTGGCGGCTTGTTATGTCGCTTGCAATGAATGATGACGCAATTTCCAGCATGTAACGGTGTTCTACGCCAAAAGACTTTGGGTTGCCCTCGTGGCGGCAGAGTGTTATAACCCCAATCCACGTCTTGTCATTGCCAAAGGGAACGGAGATAAAGGAACCGTCAATAAAAGATTCCTTTTCCACAAGTGAATAGAAGGGATGCTCCTTTCTGGACGGAACAAAGATGCTGCGCTTAGAGTCAAAGACCTGCCCCGAAATTCCGCTTCCAACCTTAAGCTTGGCAACACGGCCGGAAATGCCCTTCTTAGCAAAGGGAACAAGCATATTGGTTTCCTGCTCGTAGGCATAGCAGACACCAGCATCAAATTCAATCTGGGAGCGCAAGTCGTCCAATAGGTTTGCAAACACTTCGTTTAAGGAGCTGTGCCTTTGCAGTGAAAGCGGGAACTGCGTCATGTGCAAAAGTTCCCTCTGACGCCTGTCTGAAACGGATGCGGCATACAGGTTCACCCGCATTCTGGCGGCAAGCTTGTTAAGGAAATATACCTTGGAAGGATCCAGCGAAGATTCTGCGTCGGCAAAATATTCGTTGCTTGTGCCAATGATTATGAATGCAAGAAGCTCAAAGCTGTGGACAATGGGAACTATGTATTCACCCTGGTAAACATTCTGAAGGAAGTGGCTGATAATCGGATCATCAATGCCGTAGTCGCTAAAGAACTGGGCAAGAGGAACCGTCTCCGTAACCATGGAAAGGCAGCCTATAAAAATTGAATCCTCAGGAATAGTGGAGACACCTTCCCTGTCTATTTCCCTGTACTCACGGCTTTCGTCTGAGTGGTAGAATATGTGGGCTGTATACCCCGGAATGAATTTCTCTATAAAAGCAATCACAGACTGAACAAGACCAACAAGAGTGTTCCAGCGGTCAAGTTCATCCATGCTAAAGTCTTGGGTAACATCAGCCAAGTTTAGCATGCCGGTATCAAATACAGAGTTGGGATCAGAGTCGTTGGAAATTTCAGAAACCGAGCTTTTCTTTTTCATGCCTAGAACATACCCGGGAAGACGTCGCTCATTCCGTAGATTTTTCCTTTGGCAAGACTTCCGTCGTCAATGAATTTCTTTAGGTTTTCAAGTGCGTGGACAGCCCCGCTTGCAAAGCCCTGTCTGCTTCTTGCAGTGTGTGTAAGTTCTATTGTGTCTGCAACGCTGTCAAAGAAGACTTTGTGCGTTCCGGGAACAGTACCGCACCTTGTGCTAGAGACGTGGAGCTGCTGGGGCTGGGGCCTCTGCTTGAATTCGTCCGTAACAATTTCCGTCTTGCGCTTTAACCCAGACATAACGCGGCGGGCAATGTCCAATGCCGTTCCAGACGGGGAATCTGCCTTCTGGTTGTGGTGCATCTCCCAGACTGCCGCATCATATTCTGCAAAGTTGTTAACAAGGCGGGAAGCCTCTTCCACGATGCGGTAGAACATATTAACGCCTATGGAAAAGTTTGCTGAATGCATGAGACTTCCACCGCACTTTGCGGCAAGGGCTGCAACTTCATCAACCTTGTCGTTCCAACCTGTAGTTCCAACCACAAGGGGAAGCTGCAATGGCAAAAGGGCTTTTATGTTTGTCACGACGGCGCTTGGATGGGTAAACTCTATAATGCCTTCTGCCCCGCTTTCCTTTACCGCACGGGCAATGGCATCTGCGTCTCCTTCTGGAACGATAACCTTTGCGTCCTTTGCAAAAACATCCACCGTAACCGCAGACTCGTGTCCAAGAGCAATGGCTGTGCTCTCCAGCATGTGCCCCATCTTTCCGTAACCAACAAACGCAATCTTCATATATACACCTCAAAAAGTTTTCGCTTTAATAAGTAAATCCGAATTAAATCCGCCAAACCGCACTAGCTAAAAAAAGCCTTGTGCAAAATGCATACGGTCTTGTCCGCCTGGTTGGTGTCCACAAGGAAGGAAATGTTAACCTTGCTTGCACCCTGGCTTATCATCTGAACGTTAATGTCTTCCTTTGCAAGGGAAGCAAAAGCCTTTGCAAGAAGTGAACTTGAATGTGCCGCGTCACAGATTACCGTAACAATGGCCTTGTCCTTCTTTACATGCACTTCCCCAGCACGGCTCAAATCTTCCACAAGGCCGTCAAGCTCTGTCTTTCCGCTAACCGTAAGGCTCACGGAAACCTCGGATGTAGCAATTACGTCTACGCTTATGTTCCACTTAAGGAACTGGTTGAAAATGTGGGCAAGGAATCCAGACGCACCAAACATGTGGCTTGACTGGATGTCTATAAGGTTAACGTTCTTTACGCTCGTAATAGCTGTAACAGGCGGCGTTGCACCTGAATGCTTTTCCACAATAAGGGTACCGGGGCTCTTTATGTTGTAGCTGTTCTTTACGCGTACCTTTGTCCCGGACTTTCTGCATGGAATCATGCTGCGGGGATGAAGGACCTGGCTTCCGAACATGGCAAGCTCCTGGGCCTCTTCATAAGTAACTTCGCTTATTGGGTGAGCCTCTTTTACCACGCGCGGGTCTGCCGTAAGAATTCCGTCAACATCCTTCCAAGTCTGGATTTCATCTGCCTTCATTGCGGCACCAATCATCGTTGCACTAAGGTCACTGCCACCGCGTCCAAGAGTCGTTATTGTGCCGTGCTTGTCCTTTGCTATGAATCCTGTTACGATCGGGATTTCAGAAGACTTGCCCTCTTTGTAAGAAGAAAGGTGCTTTGGAATGTTCTGCCAAACCTCGTCCAAAAGCTCTGCAGACATGTAGTTTGAATCGCTAACCATGCCAACATCCCATGCATCGTAGAAAGTGGCGGGAGTCCCCTCCTTCTTAAGATATGCCGCCATCATGCGGACGGACATTCTCTCGCCAAAAGAGACAAGGTAGTCGCGGGTGCGCTTGGTAAGCTCGCGGAGCATGGAAATGCCTGTAAGCAGGGTGTGCAGCTCATTCAAAAGCTCCTTGATTGCAGGAACTTCAACGCCAAGCTCCGTGGCTGTGTCAAAGTGGAGCTTTTCAACCTGAGCAATGTCAACGGTACCCTTTACGGCCATGTCTGCCGCGTCAAGAAGGTAGTCGGTGGTATCCCCCATTGCGCTAAGTACAACAACGGGGCGCTGTTCTTTATATGCCTGGATTATGGAGGCAACGTGCCTTATTCTTTCTGCATTTGCGACCGAAGAGCCGCCAAACTTCATTACTATCATGTGTGCTATAATAGCAAAATGCCAGCTTTAGTTCAACACTAGTATATCGAATAATAACCGGCCGTCACCCTGAACTTGCCTCATGGTCTGTTCCACCATCCATCCGCGGTTCGACTTGGGCAAAGCCACGCTCACCAACCGTGGTTCGACAGGCTCACCAACCGCTAACGTCTACAGATTCCGAAACACACGACCAAAGCAAGTGCGTATGGTCGTGGCGTAGCGTTCGGAATGACAATCTATATTTATATACAACACTAGGCCTCCACAAAATCCACCGTAAGCTCGCTAAGGTTTATCTTGGAAGGCTTTACCCTAAGCACGCCGTTAAGCTCAACAGGATTATTGGGCGTCATGTAGGTCTCAAGTCCAAGCGACGGAATGAACCACTGGGGCTGCTTTCCGCCAAGGTCCACGCAAACAGCATCCCCAACCCAGCCCGGGTTCTGCAAAAGATAGACAAGCGTCCAGTGCATGTTGCTTTTTCGCTCAGCCTTGTGGGCGGCAACAGAAGCGGCATCACCTTCGCTAACACGCATAAGCATTGTGTCCTTGTCCAAAAGCTCCCGACCGTCCAAAAAAGCCCTAAGCTGCTCGTGGCCAATCAAGTCTCCGTAGCGGCGAAGAGGGCTTGTTACCTGGCTGTACATTGCAAGGCCAAGACCACAGTGCATGGAAGGGGTTACGCCAACAGAGCGCCTCCTCATGCAACGGCGAATCCTGAACTGCCCAGCAAGACCAGACGGAATCTCCTCTGGGGCTGGCATAGCGGGCGCATCCTGGCTAACAAAAGGAAATGGAATGTTGTTCTTAAAAGCAAAGCGTGCGGCACCCTCTCCGGCAAGAAGCATCATCTCGCGGATCATGTCCTGGCTCCTATAATGCGTGTCCGGCAGAATCTCCACCTTCTTTGTCTCCGGATCAACATTTATGTGAACCTCAGGAATGTCTATCTGAACGGAACCAGATTTTTTCCTCTTCTCTATATTGGCCCATGCAATATCAAACAAAGGCTTAAGCTCTGGACTTTCGCACTGCTCATCAGCCGCCTTGTAGGTAAGCCTCTTTACGTCCACAACAGTCTTAAGAACCGAGCACTCTTCTATAGTAGCATCTTCCTTATTTATCTTTAGCCTAAAGGAAAGAGCAAAGCTAATCTCGTTAAGCCCAAGCGCATAGTCAGAAAGCGAATCCTCGCAAAGCATACGGGAAGCCCCCTCCGGTATGTAAAGCGTAGAACCCCTTGCGCGGGCAGACTTGTCTATTGAAGAGTCGGGCATAACCGTACTTGCAGGATCCGCAATGTGAATCCAAAGATACTCACCGTCATAGGCAACGGCATCATCCGGGTCGGCAGACCACTCGCTGTCTATTGCCCAGGCAATACCGCCCACCCTTACGCGCTCCTCATCCTTTGGCGGAGAAGAAAGCCCTTCCGTAGCGGACTGCATGCTAAGCCCCCAGCGCAAAGGATAGGGATTTCTGGTAATGTCCCAAATGCCTGTCTCCAGAAGAACCTTGTGTGCACTTTCAGGGGTTTCCTTTATATGGGCATCGTGCAAAGTGCGGCTTTTGTCCGTCTTACCAAGAGCAAGAGCTTCAACGTCCCCCATGTAAATTCCGTCCTGAGGAAGTTCAAGCTTTCTGGCTTTTAGGCGGCCAAGGAATTCCTCCCTAAGCTCAGCCTCCTTTCCCTTAAGCATGGCCTTCTTGACCATAGAATCAATCTCTTCCTTTGAGCGCGGAAGAAAAACAAGCTTTCCGTTAAGCTGCTCCTTCAAAAGCTGGGAAAAATAGACCGTGTTCTTTAGCGAAAGGTAAAGGCAGTAGGCCTCGTCCGCATCAAAAGTCCCGTGGAAAAGCGAACAAAGCTCGTCAAGCGGCATGGGAGTCTGGGCAGTCTCTTCATCGGCAGACAAAAGTTCCCAGCACTCCTTAATCTGGACGGCAAGAGGATTGGAACTTTCCGTATCATACAAATCCTCTTCCCTGCAAGCGTCCCGGTCGGCAAGGTCCAGAGCCTTCTCCAAAGAGGCAGGCCCCTCGTGCAAAAGGATAAAATCCTTAGCCCTAACGCTCTGCTCCGCAAACTGGGCAGGTTTTGTCGCAGTAGCCGGAAGAGAACGGTACTTAATGGAAAACTTGCCCTTGTCCTCCGAAAGAACAATCGCAACCGTATTTTTATACAAAACCAGGGAATTTGCTTTAACCATACGGCAACTATACCAAAAAAAAGACTTTAGTGCAAATATAAAAGCCTCTAGGACGCTAGTCTTTAGGACGGTAATTCTACTTGCTCTACCATTTTGCCTTTTGGCTAATCCGACCGAACATGCCTCTGCGTCACGGGCTTTCCAGGGTTCCGCCTTTCGGCTCCATTCCTACCGGAACGGCTGCGCCGCCCTTACAATCCCGCGTAGGTTTCTCGCCATCCGTCACCCTGCGCGGTCGCTGAGCCTGTCGAAGCATGACTCAGGGTCTGTCCCAATGAAATCCGCTACACAAAACTCTTTCTTGCCAAAAGCATTTCTATCCGCTAGAATAAAAGCATGGACGGATTAACCTACACGCTCATAAACAAAGAAACTCCCCTGTGCGACTTCATAATAGAAGGCCAAGGCGAACTTGAAATTTGCAAAATCACAAGGGAACACCAGCCCCTTCCATTTTGGTGCCAAGACATTGATTCCTGGACGGCAAACAGAAGCTCGGCAAAGCACAGGGCTCACGTGGAAAAAATCCTTGAAATGTGCGGGGGAAAGACAAAGAGCGGCTTTATAGCCCTTACCCACTGCCTTTCCCTAACGGACACCCTTTGGGTAAAGAGCGACAGGGAAAGCGTCACTTGGAAAGACGTCAACCTCTACGAAAACAATTTTGACGAAGTCGTGTCAAAGCTTTCCTTTGACGGCAACGGACTTTTCGGAATCCAAATGTCAACCACGTCACCAGAACTTACAACCGACGGAGCCTACGACAAGTGCTGGCTAAACGAGAAAGACGGCATACACCTTATAAAAACCGGAAGTGAGGGTGCAAGGAACACAGGACTTGAACCCTACGGCGAAGTTCTTGCAAGCCAGGTCTTTGAAAAGCTTTGCAAATCCGTAAAGTACAGCCTAAGAAAATATGATGGACACATTGTTTCCGACTGCAAGATTTTCACTTCCCAGGAATTTGGCTACCGTCCAATCTCCATGTTCTACAAGGACAAGCTTACTCTTCCAAAGCTACTGGAAATCTACCGTGACTTTGGCTGCGAGGACGACTTCCGCAGAATGGTGGTAGCAGACTGCATAACGCTAAACTGCGACCGCCACTTTGGCAACTTTGGCTTTATGGTCAACAACGACACCTTTGAGCGCACGGTCCTAAACCCCTGCTTTGACTTTAACATGGCCTTTGTTCCCTTTGCAGAAGAAGGCTTTGACTTTGGAGGACCGGAACTTGACTTTGACCAATACCTTTCACGGAGGGGGCCCGTAATCGGAAGCGACTACGTGGCACCTGCAAAAGCCATACTCACGCCCCAAATAAAAAAATGCGTCGAAGAAATCCGCGAAACGCAGCTTAAAGTTCCCTGCGACCAAAAATTCACCGAGCACAGGCTTTCCCAGATGAACATGATAAAAAACGTCCAGTGCGACCGCATTCTAGGCCTTCCCGCCACCTGGGCATTTTAGCTATTGAATTCTTCCTTAATATACCGTAAAATATAGAAGAGAGTTAGAGCCACCACAAAAAGGAGTTTTGCCATGAAGAACAAATTCCATGCATTCCTTTACTTTACGGCCACACTGCTTTTATTGCTAAACATATCATCATGCTCAGGCATTGTATCTCCGTCCGTTCCTGATGCCCCTTCCGGCAGCGGCCCTCAAAAATTCTCCCTAAGCGGTACATTCAGCATGCCTAGCGCAAGCGCCCTTCCGTCCCAACTAAGTCCTGACCAGACAAGCCCAGACTCACGCAACGCAGTGCCCGGAACAAGTGGCCTAACCTACACTGTAACGGCAAGATCAGGCGGCACAGAAGTTGAAGCAGACGTAAGCGGCCTCTACTACTCATTCAACGAAAGCCTGGCGGCAGGCACATGGACAATCACCGCATGCGCAAAAACGGCAGACGGAACCACAGTCTTTCAGAGCCAACCAAAGACCGCAACCCTATCAGCCTCAGTTCCAAGCACAACGGTTCCGATAAGCATGGAGACGGCAAGCGGAAGCGGAAACGTGAGCCTTTCCATAAGCTGGACTAGCGGCAGCGGAATCGGCTACTGCAAGTGGGAAAGCAGCCTTGGCTCCGGAAGCAGCGATACGGGTTCAGCCACTATATCAGCAGATAACAAGCCGACAGGAAGCTACCCCATAACCATCTCCTTCTATGCATCATCTGAAAGCGCAGTAAATTCAATTCCCCTGTATGAATGCACGGAATACATAGCGGTCTTACCAGGCCTAACCACAAACAGCTGGACAAGCGGAACCGCACCCCACCTTGAATCCGGCTTTAGCGTAACGGCGGCATGCGTGGAATGCTTTGTCTACAGGAAAATCTACGTAAAGCAGGGCGCAAGCGACAGCGGTGCTACAGGAACATCAGAACTCCCCTTTGGCACAATAGAAAAAGCCATGGCCCGCCTTAATGAAGTTGCAGGCAAAAACATAAGGCAAAGCGAAATAAGCGGAACTTCCCCCTGGGAGCTTCACGTTAATGGAACACCCACAGTCCCCACGTCAAGTATTGCCGGAGGAAGCTTTATAGACGTAAGCAGCTCAATCGGCCACCTTGCAATCATCGGCGAAGGAAGCGGAGCTACAATAGACGCAAACAACAAGGGCCGCGTTCTAAACATTGCATCCGGGGCAAGCGTGACGGTCCAGAATATTACGCTAAAAAACGGAAATTCTACAGAAGGCGGTGGCGTTCGTGTTGCAGGAGGTGCTACATTCACCATAAAGGACGACACCGTCATCTGTTCCAATACTGCAAGCAACAGTGTCGGAGGCGGCATTTTTAATCTGGGAACCGTCATAATGGAGGGAGGAACCATAGGCGGCACAAGCGCTGCTTATGCAAACAAGGCAACAAGAACTGATACAAGCAACGCGGCTATAGGGCTTGGCGGCGGAATATACTGCGAAAAACAGGGTGTAAATCCATGCACATTCACAATGACGGGAGGCTCCATCGCCTTTAACAACAGCGCAAAAGACGGCGGTGGGCTATATATAGGTAGCGGTGCAGTTGCAGACATAAAAGGAACAGCCAAGATTTCTTCAAATGAAACAAGCGTAAATGGTGGCGGTGTATACGCATTAGGCACGTTCAAAATGGGCGGAAGCGCATACATTCCTGTTGGTTCAAACAAAAAGAACGACGTGTATCTGTATTCACAAATAATTACCATAACCGGCCGGCTTACCCCGCCCTCAGAATGCACGGACGGCATTGTTGCCACAATCACGCCATCAACCTATTCAACGGCAACTTTTGGTATTTCAATTGCCGCCACTACAAGTCCTTCAACAACTATAGATGATGAATACTCGAAATTTGCAGTAACTCAACAAATTGTAAGCGGAATACCAAAAGACTGGTACATTTCTGACAATGGAAAACTTATAAACATCTTTGATGCAGAAAACCTTACAGAAGAAAATTACAACTCCGTTACAACAATTTCTGTTATAAGTGCAGACGGAATGGATGTAATATCCGTCCTAGCCGATTCAGGCGGCAAAGATTTTTCCGGCAAAACGATTAGACTAGAAAACGATGTTACCCTTAACTCAGACTTTGCCGCAATAAAGATTTTTAAGGGAACTTTTGACGGGAACAACAAGACAATTTCAGGACTGAACGGACAGGTTGCTTTGTTTGTTGACGTAAACGGAACGGTAAAAGACCTTACCGTAGAAGGAACTGCAACCAGTGCAGGAATAACTAAAAGCCTTATCAACGGACTTATCGTGGGATGCACAAACAGGGTTGCCGTAACAGCAACGGATACTGCTGGAGGAATTGTAGGACTGATGGGGAACGGAGACAGTCCTACAATAAGAAACTGTGTAAACGAAGGAGCTATCACAAGCTCATATGGCTACCTTGGCGGAATTGCCGGAAGAGAAAATGTTTCTGGATCTATAATTGACTCTTGCGTAAACAAGGGAACTGTAACTTACACTGGAAGCAATTATGTTCTTATTGGTGGAATTGTGGGTTCAGCCTTCGGCATTGTAAGAAACTGCATAAATTCTGGAAACGTCCAAGGCGGTAGCGCATCTGAAGTCGGAGGCATTACCGGTAATACACACTCCTCAAGCGGATCTGGAAAAGGAACTATAAATTGTACCAATTTAGGCTCTGTATCTGGTCGTAATAAAGTAGGCGGAATCGCAGGAAATTGCGATATAAGCGGTACTTTAAGTTATGATGCATATGTATTCAACTGCTACAATGCAGGCTCCGTTTCGGCAAGCAGCGGATCAAGCGGTGGTGTCGTTGGAAAAATTGATACAGGCGGAAGCGGCTCATGTACAACAACCCATAACTATTACAAATCAGGAACTTCATCAGTTGGTGTCTATGGAAAATCAGACAGCGAATCCAATTCTACAACCGGAGTTCCATCCGTTTCAGATATGAATTCATGGGTAAACAGCAATAACACAAGCTCTATTTACAAAACATGGACAACAAGTAGTGGCAATCCAGTTCCAGATGTAGGCTTTAGCTGGTAGCGGAAACTATTCTTTTTCTGTTGCCTTCATGCCGTCATACCGAAACTTTACCTTACCCAACAATTTGTAACAGGATCTATTTCAGAACCAATCATTTCAGATGGCAAAGGACAAGCCTCGTATCCATTATTTTGACGAACAATATAATACCCTTGGGCAGCTGTCAAAGAATATGTGACTGTTGGTGGTGTTACAGATGTATCGCTTGATATATGGGCTACACTTATCTTTCTTGCTATTCGTAAAGAGCGCATGGATGCGCGGCTTAGCAGCACGCAGAATTGCTTGGCAATTCTGCGATACCCAAAAAAATCCAGGAGGGATTTTTTTGGGTCATACGCCGCCGTGGAGCCCCTTTAGTACCGCGCAAGCGGTATGAGCCGAATAGGCGAAGGGCGGAAGGGCGGTGGCGCAAAGGCATGGACTGTCGAATTAGCCAAAGAGTAAAATGGTAGAGCAATTAGGACTACCGTCCTCAAGACTACCGTCCTCAAGGCTACCGTCCAGAACATCTTTACCCAAAATTGCTTAAAGTTTTCTAATTATTGACTATGTATACCCTCTTACACTAAAATTATGGTATGAGAAATAAAAAGGGTATTTTATCTTCGGCCGCGGTTTTTATTGCCGCATTTGCAAGTTTGTTTTCTGTTTTTTCATGCTCACAGAAGGAGCTTTCGTACAACAAGGAAAACGATAAATTTATAGAAGCAATTTCTCCTGAGTGCATTGAAAGGGTTTCCCCCATTCTAATCAGTTTTACCCAGGAAATTGAATGCAAGGCGGAAGAAGCGCTTAGCATAAGCCCCAAGGTTCAGGGCGAATGGAAATCGACCGACTCGCGGACTTTTACTTTTGTGCCGGATAAGACTTTTAAGGGGAACAAGAAGCTTGTTCTAACGGCAGACTGTTCTAAGCTTTTTGCAAGCAAGGGTGCTACAGGCAACTATGCCCACCGCTTTATTACAACAAGTCCAAGCTATTCAGTTACTTTTGACGAGCTGCGTCTTAACGAGGGCGACAACAGCTATTCTCTTTCCGGTCTTATAACGACGGATGCACCGGAGCCGCTCAAAGCCGTACAGAAGATTCTTAAGGCAAAGGTCAATGGCTTTTGGGGCAAAAAGTGCATCATTGAATGGGAATCAATAGAAAATTCTTCCGCAAGGCGCTTCCTTATAAAGAATGTGTTTGCTGGCAACAAGGCAAAAATTCTTTCTGTTTCATGGAAGGGAAAGAGCATTGGGCTTAAGGGCAAGGCAGACAAGAGGCTTCGCGGCAAAAAGATTTACAACATTCCCGCAATTGCCCAGTTTGGAATTGTAGACATAAACCGCACCAAGAAGAATTCAATTATCGTAAGCTTTTCACGCCCGCTGGACACAAAGCAGGACCTTTCTTCTCTTGTTACGCCAATGACAAAGCTTTCCAAGATTGGCAGCGCTGCGGAAAATGTTTCCATTACGGCAAGGGACAACGTTCTTACTATTTTTAATGATTCTGATTTTGAAAATTTCTCTGTTCTTACTATTGCAAAGAATTTGAAGAGTTCAGACGGTACGGCTCTTGGCAAGGAATCTTCCATAAAATTGGATGAACACTGGGATCTTCCAGAAGTGCGCTTTTTGAATGACGGCAACATTCTGCCAACTTCGCAGGGCACTTCCCTTCCTGTAGAAACCAGGAACCTTACAGGCCTTCTTGTTCAGGCTTATGCAATCTACGACCACAACATGGTTCAGTTCCTGCAGGAAAACGATTTTAACGGAACTTCTGAGCTTTACCGCGTTGGGGAGCCGGTTTGGGAGAATTTTGTTGAATGGGAATGGAAGGATTCTATGCAGAACAAGTACATTGCCCGCGGTCTTGACCTTTCTCCCCTCGTAAAGAAGTATCCCGACGGAATGTTCCAGATCCGCATTTCTTTTAGGAAAAAGAACGTAAAGTATATCTGCCGCGACAACCACAGGGACTTCTCCCAGCTTCCCCAGCCGGAAGATACCATAGAAAAGGACAGGCTTCCCGGAGAAGACAGCTACTGGGACTACTGGGACAACCTTAAGTACGAAGACAGGGAAACTTTCTGGAGCTACAAGAACGACCCCTGCCACCCTGCATACTACACGCCAAGGTACAACAGCAAGGCTCTTATCAAGCGCAACGTAATGGTTTCGGACATTGGCATAAATGCAAAGCGCACTACGGACGGAACACTTTACGTTACCACGACGGACATAAAGAATGCAGAGCCAACAAGCGGCATTCAGGTTACACTCTATTCTTACGTTGGTTCTGTAATCAACCAGGCAAAGACTGATTCCAACGGATGTGCAAAATTTGCAGACGCATCAAACGTTCATTTTATACGTGCAAGTTCAAACGGGCAGTCTTCTTATCTTAAGATTGCAGACGGAACTAGCCTTAGCACAAGCCATTTTCAGACTGATGGTATAGTAAGCAAGGATGGAATTAAGGGCTTTATCTACGGAGAGCGCGATGTATGGAGACCGGGAGACACCCAGTACCTTACTTTTGTTCTGCAGGACAAGGAAAAGAAGCTTCCGCTCGACATTCCGCTTATTTTTGAACTTTCTGATCCTCTTGGCCGCGTAACCCAGACCAGCACCATAAAGAACGGCGAAAACGGTTTTTATCCTATCCAGGCTAAGACTTCCGAGAGCGACGTTACAGGTTTGTGGCAGGCAAAGGTAAAAATTGGCGCACAGGAATGGACAAAGGCACTTAGGGTAGAAACTGTTGTTCCAAACAGGCTTGCGGTTAAGCTTTCTTCACCGGCAAAATACCTTGTTCCATCGGGCAACAAATTTACCCTTAGCGGTGAATGGCTGCATGGTGCAAAGACTCCCGGCTACAAGGCGGACGTAAGCGTAACCTTCTCTGCCGCAAGCACAGGTTTTGACGGCTACAGCGCATATTCATTCACAAACCCGGAGAATTCCCTTGACTCAAAGAGAGACAATATCTGGTCCGGCCACCTAGACGACAATTCTGAGGTTTCTTTCTCTTCCAATTTGAATGCAGGAAGCAACCTTCCAGGAAAGCTCCGCGCAAACTTTACAAGCCGCATTTTTGAACCATCAGGTGCTTTCTCTACAGAATACAAGTCCATGACATACAGCCCCTACGAGCGCTATGTAGGTCTTAAGCTTCCAAAGGGAGACGAGGCTCGCGGAATGCTGCTTACGGACACTGACCACACGGCAGACGTAGTTCTTCTTACCCCGGACGGAAAGCCTGTTGAAAGCGCAAGCCTTGACTGGGCAATCTACAAGCTTGAATGGAAGTGGTGGTGGGAAAAAGACGCACTTTCAAGCGCAACATACGTAAGCGATAACTATCACGAAAAGATTGCAAGCGGAAGTACAGACGTAACAAAGGGACGCGCATCGTTTAAGTTCCAGGTAAAATATCCTGACTGGGGACGCTACATTGTTGTTGTAAAAGACGGAAACAGCGGACACTCAGCCGCAAAGATTGTCTACATTGACTGGCCGGGATGGGCTGGAAGGGCTCAGGAAGGAAGCTCCGGCAGTGCAGCCATGGTTACTCTTGTTTGCGACAAGCAGAAGTACAAGACTGGCGAAACAGCTTCTATTTCCTTTGCAACTGGCGCAGACGAGCATGCCCTTGTTACAATAGAGCGCAACGGAAAAATCCTTTCACAGAGCTGGCTAAAGACAAAGGAAGGAACTACGGTCTACAAGCTGCCACTTACAAGGGATATGGCTCCAAACGTCTACGTGCATGTTACGCTTTTGCAAAAGCACCTTCAGACGGCAAACAGCTTGCCAGTACGCCTGTACGGTATTGTTCCGGTAATGGTAGAAGATCCGTCTTCCATCCTTGAACCGCAGATAACCGTACCGGAAAAATACGAGCCTGGAAAAGAGGCTGTTGTTTCCGTAAGCGAAAAGAACGGCAAGCCTATGACCTACACCCTTGCTGTTGTTGACGAAGGTCTTCTTGGACTTACAAACTATCACGCCCCGGACATCCGCAGCGAATTCTACAAGAAGGAAGCATCGCAGCTTTTGTCTTGGGACATTTACTCTTACATAATGAACGCATACTCCGGCAAACTCGAAACACTGCTTGCAATAGGTGGTGGCGAAGATGATGAGGGCAACGGCAAAAAGGATACGGGACGCTTTACCCCTGTTGTAAAGTACTTTGGCCCCTTCACCCTTAAGGCTGGAGAAAAGAAGGCAACAAAATTCACCATGCCTGAATACATTGGCTCCGTAAGGGCTGTTGTTGTAGCAGGCTACGACGGTGCATACGGAACTGCGGAAAAGAAGGTTCCTGTAAAGAGCGACCTTATGATTCAGCCGGTATTGCCACGCACAATAGGAGCTGGCGAAACTCTTGAAATTCCTGTCACTGTCTTTAACGGAATGTCTTCTTCAAGAAACGTTACCGTAAACGCAGCCGCACAGGGACTTTCGTTTGACACAAGCTCAAAATCCGTAACGGTTCCAGCCGGAGAAAACAAAACGGTAAGCTTTAGGGCTTCCGTAAAGAATCCGGGAACAGCAGAATTTGTCTTTAACGCAAGCGCAAGCAATATAAGCGCACAATCCAAAGTTAACGTAAAGGTTCTTTCGCGCGGTATTCCTGTTACATACAAAAAATACTTTGAAGTTGGCGGAGGAAAGACGGAAACTGTAACCGTACCTTCTCCAAGCCAGAAGGGCACGGCATCTTTGCAGGTTGAACTTTCACTGCTTCCAGCCCTGAACCTTTCTGAGCGCCTTTCATACCTTACAGAGTATCCTCACGGCTGTATTGAACAGATTACCTCTGGCGGCTTCCCACAGCTTTACCTTCCTTCATTCATCAAGCTTAGCGATGCCCAGACGGACAAGGTAAAGGCTAACGTTGAGTCTGTAATAGAGAGATATCCTCAGTACCAGACGGCAAGCGGTGGTATGGGCTACTGGCCAGGAAACACAAGTCCTTCAATGTGGGGCTCTTGCTATGCCCTTCACTTCCTCTGCGAAGCAAAGAAGGCCGGCTACAAGGTTCCAGATTCAATTTATTCACCGCTTCTTTCTTGGCTTGAAGAAAACGAGGACCGCGACGGTTATGGCGACGAAAAAGACAACGAGGCTTACAGGCTCTTTGTTCTTTCCCTTGCAAACCACGCAAACCTTGGCGCAATGAACCGCCTTGCAGACAGCAGCATGAACCAGGGAACAAGGCTTCTACTTGCAGCGGCATACGCACAAAGCGGACGAGAAAACGTTGCAAAAGACCTGATAAAGAAATTCACAATGCAGGATGTATTCTTTAGGCTTACGGGCGGCTCATTCAGTTCAAGCATAAGGGAACAGGCAATTTACCTCTTTACCCTCAACCTTATAAAAGACAACCGCACCGCTTCCCATGCGGCAAAGACTGTTGCAGAAAACCTTTCCAGCGACAGGTGGCTCAGCACTCAGGAAACGGCATGGTCCCTGCTTTCCCTTCTGCCCTACTACACCGGACAGGAAAGCGGCAAGGCTGAATACAAGATAACTGCAAACAACAAGCAAACGTCAGGTTCAATGACAAAGCAGACCGTTATAGAAACGCTTGCTGCATCAGACGACAGTTCCCAGACTGCGGAAATAAAGAACACTGGCAGAAAGACACTTTACGGTGTTCTTACCGCAAAGGGAACTTCCGTTCCTGGAACAGAAACCGCAAAGAACGACGGTCTTAGCCTTATAGTTTCCTATGTAGATTCAAACGGCAGCACGGTTTACCCGGGTTCACTAAAGCACGGCGATGACTTTAAGATTAACGTGCGCGTTACAAACACGTCTGGAAAGACGGTGGAAAACATTGCCCTTACAGTGCCGCTCCCAACTGCCTGGGAAATCAACAACGACAGAATCGGCGGTGGAGAAAGCTCTTCTTCAACTTCGTTCAGCTACCAGGACTTTAAGGATGAGGCTGTATACACCTACTTTAACCTGAGCAGCGGAAGCAGAATTGACCTTACGTTCTACGCCACTGTGGCATACGACGGAAGCTTCTACATTCCGGCCGTACACGCAGAGGCTATGTATGACGATTCAATAGGCGCAATTATTCCGGGCATTTATGTTGAACAAAAGAAATAATGCTTAAAGTTTACAAGCGGTTTGCCATAATATTTTTGGTTGAATGCATATTTGTGCTTTTCTGCCATTGGCAAACCGCAAGCCTTATAGGAAAGTCCGGCCCATTTTCCTGCGCAGTATACGACAGCGGAGGAACACTTCTGGGGGCATCCGTTGCACAAGACGGCCAGTGGCGTTTTGAACGCGGCAATGTCCCCCCCAAGTTTGAAAAGGCAATAGTCGCATTCGAGGACAAGCGCTTTTTTATTCATCCGGGGGTGGACTTTGCTTCCATAGCAAGGGCTTTTGCCTCCAACATAAGGGCAGGCAAAATAGTTTCCGGAGGTTCCACAATAACAATGCAGACTGTGCGCATACTGGAAAAGAACCCCAGGCGCACTGTTTTGCAAAAAGCAAAAGAAGCCTTTATTGCACTAATAATTGAATGCACACTCACTAAAAAGCAGATTCTCTCTCTTTATGCAGCAAACGCACCCTTCGGCGGAAACGTCATAGGCCTTGAAGCCGCATCATGGCGATACTTTAACCGCCCACCGGAAAGTCTAACCTGGGCAGAGACAGCAACGCTTGCAGTGCTTCCAAACCAGCCGGCACTTGTATATCCCGGTGCAAACAAAGAAATACTCCAGAAAAAGAGGGACCTGCTTTTAAAAAGGCTCTTCAGAAAAAAGATAATTGATGAAGGAACACTTGCGCTTGCCCTTGAAGAAAGAATACCGGAAAAGCCATTCGCCCTACCTGCACAGGCAGCTCACTACCTTGAATTCCTAAAGGCGCAGAATCCCGGAAGGTCAAAATTCTACACCAATATTGACCTTGACCTGCAAAGAAACGCGGACAGAATCGTAAACAAATGGCACAAGGAATTCCTTTCTAAGAACATAAAGAATGTGTGCGCAATAATCATAGACAATTCAACAAAAAAGCCTGTCGCTTACATAGGAAACGTAAAGGAAACAAAGACTTCCGCAGTAGACTTGATTCAAGCAAGAAGAAGTTCCGGAAGTCTTTTAAAGCCATTTTTGTTTGCGGCAATGCTTGACAACGGAATGGTTTTGCCCGACCAGCTTGTTCTTGACGTTCCAACCAGAATTGGAAGCTACAAGCCAGAAAACAATATTCCCCAGTACAGGGGCGTCATTCCTGCAGGAGAGGCTCTTTCGCGCTCGCTGAACATTCCTGCCGTAAAAAGCCTGTCGCAATACGGAATAACGGCATTCCTTGAATACCTAAAGCAATGCGGATTTACCACGCTAAACCGCACAGCAGACCAATACGGTCTTCCGCTTATACTGGGAGGCGGAGAAATAACGCTGAATGAAGCAGCCCTTGCATACTGCACCATGATGAATTTGGCATGCCTTGAAGAAAATACAGTTGCAAAGACTAAATACCCAACAAGCCCCGGAGCCTGCTACCTTACACTTTCCGCTTTGGCAAACGGAGCACGCCCCGCAGAAGAAAGCCAATGGAAGACCTATGCCAACTCAAAGAAAATCGCATGGAAAACCGGCACAAGCTCCGGCAACAGGGACGCATGGGCAATAGGAGTTACCGCAAAATACACAGTAGGCGTTTGGGTTGGAAACGGAGAAGGAAACGGCAACAAGGAAATAAAGAGCAACACAACTTCCGCACCGCTTTTATTTGACCTCTTTAACTCTCTTCCAAATTCCTCATGGCCAGCATTTCCTTATGATGAATTGGAAGAAGTAACCGTCTGTAAAAATTCAGGATACCTTGCAGGCCCCAACTGCGAGGACACAAAAATATCCTACAGGCCAAAAAACTCACCGTTGGGTTCCTGCTGCCCCTACTGCCACATTGTAACGCTAACACCCGACTTAAAATTTTCGGCAGGAGTTAGGGACATGGTTGGCAAGTACGCAGGACAAATGCCAGTTGCAAAAAAATGGTTTGTCCTTCCCCCTTCGGTTGAATACTGGTACACAAAGCACACCCTGGGCTACAGGGAAATACCGCCGGAACTTTCCCCAGAAGATCCTTCAAACGCAAGGGATTCTGCATTGCGCTCACTTTCAATTGTTTTCCCGGAGAGAGGAGCAAACATAGTCATTCCTGTAGAGATAGACGGGAAAAAGGGAGCGGCAGTTATGCTGGTTGCAGAAAGAAACAAGGAATGCACCGTCTACTGGGACATAGACGGAGACTACCTTGGCTCTACAACTGGAACCCACCAGATGGCCTGTAACCCAACGACAGGTAAACACGTCCTTACAGTATGGGATTCGGCAGGAAGAAGAGACAGCACAAGCTTTACGGTTGTTGACAGCGGAGACTAGGCTTTTTCTACCAGTCCACGCTTTTCAAGTTCATTCAGGATGATGTTTGCAATGTCTTCGGGCAGGTGCTTGCTGGTGTCTATTATGAGGTCTGCTGAAGAGTAGTCTGTGTTGTCTATGCCGTAGAGATTCTTGTAGCGCTTTGTGTCCTCTGCGTCACGCATTGCGGTAAAGCGTTTTATTTCCTCAAGGTCTCCGCCTTCCCTGTTCAAGATGCGGCTGGCACGGAGTTCCTCGCTTGCAAGAAGGTAAACCTTTAGGTCTGCCTCTTTTAGCATCCAGATGGCAAGACGGCTTCCAAGGACGCAGCTTTCTTTTTTGGCAAGTTCAACCTGGCGGGTGTCTACGGTACGGTCATAGGAGTCGTCTGTTTTTGCGTTCTCTATTACCTGGGGCAAAGTTAACCCCAGTTCCTGGGCAAGGTTTCTAAAAGTAAAGTTAATAAGCTTTACACCCAAAAGCTGTGAAAGAAGCGTGCTCACTGTTGTGTTTCCACATCCGGATCTTCCGCTTATTGCTACGCGAAGGCTTTTTCCCGAAGGAATTTTGTAATCAGACATAAAGGCTCCTCCTATTCAACATTCTTGCTCTGCTCACGGATGTTTTCCAGCGCGTCCTTTGCATTTACAACGGCCTGTCCAACTTCCGTAAACTGGTTCTTGCTTCCGATAGTATTTATCTCGCGGTTTGCTTCCTGGCAGATAAAGTCAATTCTTTTACCCGGCGTTGGGTTTTCTGTAAATTCCTTGCGCATGGCGGAAAGATGGCTTTGCAGGCGGATGATTTCTTCATTTATTGTATAGCGCACAAGCATTGCCGCAGTTTCTTCAAGAATCTTGTTCTGGTCAACGTGTTCACCCAAAAGCTCGTGGAATTTCTTTTCGATTGTTTCCCTGAATTTTGCTTCCATTTTTGGCTGCCACTTCTTAAAGAAAGCGGCACAGGAATCAAGTACATCAAGTTTTGCAAGGAGATCCGCCATAAGGTTTTCTCCTTCGCGGGCACGGTCATTTACAAAAGCATCAAAGACTTGGTTAAAGACAGGCTCTATCTTTTTCCAGTAGCCCTCCGCATCGTATTCGTATGTTACGTTAAGGACACCCTCCTGCTCTATAATAAGGCTAAGGGGAATGTCACTGGCGCTTTGGCCTACAGCTTGAGCAACAGAGGCAATTGCGTCCCTGTAGCGGACGGCAGCCTTTGTGTCTGCAACAATTTTTGCGGAACTTTCCAAATCCTTTACGCGGATATAGACATCAACCTTGCCCCTTATAATTTTGGAGCAGATTGCCTTTCTTATGCGGCTTTCCAGTGCATTAAGGTACTGGGGCAAATTTATGCTCAAATCCAAAAAGCGGGAATTAACGGAACGGATTTCTACGCTTACCTGAGTTGATTCAATAACGGCTTCCTTGTAGCCGTAGCCTGTCATGCTGTTCAATTGCTTACTCCCTTCTTTAGCTCATCATAAATCATTTGGCCAACCTTCCAGTTGTCTCCGGCTCCCATGGTAACAAAAAGGTATCCGTCGGGATATTGGCTTCCGCTTGGCTCAGAAAGAAGTTCAAGTCCTTTCTTTGCGGCTTCGTCAAATTCTTCGCAGTAGAAGACATCTGAATGATGGAAGCTTGCATGTTCAGCAAGCTTTTTTCCTGTTACGGTAAAAAACTCTGCGGACTCCCTTGCACTGGCATATATCTTGTTGATGATTACCTTGTCCGCAGCCCCAAAGGAATCTGCAAACTCTTCGAGCAAGGCTTGTGTGCGCGAATATGTGTGGCTCATAAAGTCTACGATAATCTTGTGTCCCTTGTAGAAATTCCTGAATCCCTTCAAGGTGCTTTTTACGGCAGTTGGATGGTGGCCATAGTCATCTATAAAAATAACGTCTTGGCCGCCGGGTGTTTTTGCGCTGCCAATAATTTCGCTGCGCCTCTTTCCGCCCTTAAAATTCAAAAGGCCTTCCCTTATCTTTTCATGGAAATCAGATACATTCTTTCCGTCGGAGGCAATAAGTTCCGAGCAAAGGGCAACAGCCGCAGTTGCATTCCTAACGTTGTGCTCTCCCGGTACGCAGATGGCACACTCACCAATGGAATTAATTGTAAAATACTGCCTGCCGTTCTTTACTTCCCCAAGGGAAACTTTGTAGGGGCCACTGGCATTTGTTCCGTAGGGGACAAGCTCCAAGTCCTGCCTCATCTGCTTTGCAAGGCCTGCAGCCTCAACCGCACCCGGATCGTCGGCACAGTAGATTAGCTGACCGTAAGGCGGCAAAAGGCATATATAGTCAACAAAGGCTTTTCTTATGTCCGCGTATGTTGGGTAATAATCCTGATGGTCGCTTTCCACGGAAGTTAGTACGATTTTCTTTGGGTGGTAGGCCATAAAGTGGCGCTGGTATTCGCAGGTTTCCGCAACAAAATAATTCTTTCCGCCCGGAACAAAAGAGTCGGACGTCATTGTGCAGGTTGACTTTCCGAATGAAGTGATTATGCTTCCTGCAAGAGCCTGGGACGGAAGGTTAACGGCCTTTAGTATTGTTCCCGTAAGGCCCGTGGTGGTGGTCTTTCCGTGAACACCGCAGATTCCCGCGCTGTAGGAAAGAGCAGAATAGGCACCGAGGGCTTCGCTGTACAAGAGTGTTGGTATTCCAAGCTCCTCTGCCTTTGCAAGCTCAGGATTTTTTTCTGCACTGTATGCGCTTGAATGAATTACAAACTGAATGTCTTTGCTTATGTTTGCCGCATCGAATGGCAAGGACTTTATGCCAAGGTTCTCCAGAATTTCATCTGTATAAAAACGTTCGGAGACATCGCTTCCTGTTATGACTGCCCCGCGCTTGTTAAGTAGTTCTACAAGGGCAGCCATTCCGGTTCCCTTTATTCCGACAAAATGTATGCGGACACCCTTTAAGTTTTCGGGCAAAGTGTTCAAATCTGTTTTCATGCGTATATTATAGCACAGAGGGCATTTCTTTGCAAACATGGAGTTTTTTTGGGTCTCTTACTTGCCAACCAATAGCGAGCGCACGGATGCGCGGCTTAGCAGCCCGGAGATTTGCAAGCAAATCTCCGATACCCAAAAAAATCCATGGAGGGATTTTTTTGGGTCATACGCCCGATTGTAGGGGCGGCAAAGCCGTTCGCGAAGCGAATGGAGGGAGCCTTGCGACCGGAACCCCGGAAAGCGGGGAATGGAAAGGAATAAATTCCCGATTGCAGCCAACAAATGAATGTAAAATACGAAATACCGTCCAAAAAATAAAAAAAAGCCCCGCCTGGCGCTCTCCTTTAAGGCTCCGGCGGGACGGTATAAAAAAGTTCGAAGGAATTAGCCCCTCTGTCCTGAAAGCTCAATGTAAATCTGGTCTGCAAGTCCAAAGTGGGAATTCTTTGTAAGGCTTTCCGCGTAGTTGTCGTACATCATGTCTTCGTACATGTCGCGGGCATAGTCGTTCTTTCCGAACAGCTCGCTCTTCTGGATTGTCTTTCTTGCGGAAGAAAGCATCATCTTTACCATGTAGTTTTCAAGTTCCTTTGACTGGGCGTAAAGCTCTGATGTCTTGTCGATTACAGGTTTCTTGCCCTTTGACGTTGTGCTTGCGGCGGCAAAACCTTCCGGCTTGGCATGCTTGTCTGATTCGGAAACATAGAAGTTGTAGAAGCCCTGGGTGTAGTCTCCGTTCAGGCGGTGGTTTGATGAAACCTGGCTTGATGAAAGTCCGCTTCCAATCTTTGGAGATTCTGACTTTTCTGTAGCCTCTGCATTCTGCTTCATTTTGTTTATAAGAGACATAAACTTGCCCTTTTCGCTTTCTGCCTTGGCTGCATTCATGGCTTCCCTTCCGTCGGAAAGAGTTCCAGTAATGCCTAGACCCGAAACACCCTTTACTGCCATAGCTTACCGTCCTTAGCGCTTAAGGCTTGCTGCGGTCTGGAGCATGTTGTCGCTTGTCTGGATTGCCTTTGAGTTGAA
>DJYC01000054.1 GCA_002448445.1 Treponema sp. UBA6988 | reverse complement strand
GAATACGCAGAATTCCTTGTCCTCGATAGTGATATTGGCATTCTGTACGGCGCGAACATTGCCCTCGTAAATCTTGCCAATACCCTTAAGTTCTACCTTTGCCAATTTTGGCCTCCCAAGGGGTTATATTATGATTTCTATTATAAAGCCCAAAAAGCATAAAGTCAAATTTATTTTTGTAATTTTTTTATGAATTTGGACGATATGCCCCTTTTTACTGTGTCCGGCACTACGTGACCGGCCAAACTCCATGCAATTTCTACCACTCTAAAACCGATAGCGCCACGGATGGCGCATTAGATGTTAGCATAATGACTGGTGAGTTTTCGCAGAAAACTCATGGGTAGAAATTGCATGGATGCAATTTCTACCCGCTTTCCAGGGTTCCGCGGGTCCCTTCCCGCTCCATTACCGCTTTGCGGTAACGGGCTAAAGCCCGCCCTTACAATCGGGCGTAGGCTTAATCTGTAACCTCTTTTTACATTAAATGGTTGTAAAAAGAGACAGTTTTTGGAAATATTGACATTAAAGTTACAACCTTGTAAAATACCGCAAACAATTCAAGGAGAGAGTATGATTTGCAAGATTTTTCACAGGACAGTCTTTTTTTTGGCAGCATTGGCATGCCTACAGCTTACAAGCTGCGGTGGTGGCGGAGGCGGTGATGGTGAAGATGAAAACGCCAATGGAGCCGACGGAGAAGTTAGAGACTCCCTTCTCGACTTTATGTATGCACATAGGGAATATTTTGAAGACAGAACCTTTTCAGGCCAGATTTATTCTTTACTATGTGGCACTGACCTTCCTTCCTCAGGCAGAACCTATTACATTTCCCCGGATGGAACTTCTTCAGTTCCCGGAGTGTCCAGTGCCAATGTCTTTTTCCAATTCTCAGATGCATTAGAACGTATGACTGCCGGAGACACGCTGATTGTTATGGATGGCACTTACGATAGTATCAACGACGTGAATTTTGAAGTGAGAAAGACAGGCAACAGCTCAAATTACATAAAAATAAAGGCAATGAACAGGGGAAAGGCCATAATTTCAGGCGGTTGGTCCGAAAACTACAACAGGACACAAGAAGACGACTATGCTCTCATGTCAATAAAAGGCTCCTATATCATGGTGGACGGTCTTTCCTTTAAGGACCTAAGGGCAGACGGAGGGACAGGCATAAGTCTTGAAAACGGCTCCAACCACATAGTAATCTCAAACTGCGAATTTGAAAACATAGGTACATGTGAACTGGCTTCTGACTCAAACCACGCTACCGCAAACGCAATAATCGGCTACGGGGACGATGAAGACAAACCCATAAGCAGCATCCTGGTCTACAACAACACATGCCGCAACATGGAAACAGGCTGGGGCGAATGCATTTCCCTTACCGAAAACTGCAAGTACGTATACGTAATAGGCAATAATCTTGACAACACCGGGAACATAGGCATTGACGTTGGCGGAAACTACGTGTATGAACTGCCGGAAGAAAGCAGGTTTACCCGCTATGCCTACATTGCCCACAACACAGTCGCAAACGAAAGCACGGAAGACACTTACGGCGACACCTGCTACGGAATATATGCAGACGGTGGCCAGCACATACATATTGCAAACAACACGGTGAAAAACTGCATGGGCGGCATTGAAGCCGGAGCCGAGCAAGTTAACCCATTATATTCGACTGCTGACATTTGGATAAGCGGCAACAAGATAATAGACTGCCAGGAGGTTTACTTTGCATGCGGCGGCTGGCGGAGAGACCTTGGCTTGGTGGATAACGTCCACTTTACCGAAAATACCTGTACTGCAACCCGTGACGCAGGCAGCATGGTAAACCTTGCAAAATGTGACAATGTGGAAATAAAGAGGAATACGTTTAAATCGGTAGGCAACTTTGGAATTACAAAGGTCTACAGGGAATATTCAGGCTGGAACTTAAATCCCACCCCCAACGTTAACGATGTTGAAAATGAAAATACATGGATAGGCTTTTAGGGACGGGCTTGAGCTTTCCCAATGAATGGCGGCCGGCCCCCTGAGTGTAATGCAGAAAAGCGAATTCAGGGGCGGCCAATGGCCTTAGTAAAAGTTTCTGTGGCCTAGAAAACTTTCGTACTTCCTAAATCCAAATACGCCTCACCTGCCGAATTAGCTTTTACTGTCATTGTAGTCCAAACAGGTCTTTCCACAATCATTAAATTTGAAGGATCATGAACTCCATCCCAATCTACACTTGAATAAGTCCTGTAGGCACATTCCTTTATCCTTACAACCGTGCCTGCTGTAAGTCCTTCTTCTGTATTATAGTCTGCGCTCCAAATTCCTTCGGAAAGAATACAATTATCAAGGATGTATCTAACTTGATACTTTCCATTAGAGTACCCCTCAAAATGAAATGTACCCATTTGATTGTTGGCATCTCCCCTCAAAATTACCGAAGGAGCTTCAGCACCTTCTTGCAAATTATTCATAGAAAGGTTGATTCTGTTCTCACCGGAGCCGACTGTCTGCGTTTCCGAGCTTCCTGTAAATGTGTGGTAAAAAGTTGTTGGGTTTTGGTCGTAAACATTTGCCTCTACGTAAACCCTGGCCCCCGCAGGAATTGAATTGAATTCTATCGTATAAGTTCCGTTGCTTGTGATATGCAGGCTTTTTGTTTCCGTGTAGTCGCCCAAAACAGAAACTACAATATAGTAGCCGCTGGAGCTGGCATCCAGCGAGATGTTTCTTGCTTGTGAATGGCTTTCTAAATCCGAGCCGTTGAATGTTACCGAAAGTGACGCGTCTTCGCCTGCATTTGAGCAGGAAGCAAATCCAAACAATAAAATGCAAAAAGGAAGCAATCTCCAGAGTTTTTTCATTTTCTCTTCTCCTGTGCGCCCCAGATTGAGGGCATTGTTTTCTTTATTTTACAATATGTTTTCAGGTTTGTATAGATTTTTTTTTTCTGTCGAAAACTCCCTTAGCAATTTGCAAACACGGCAGGGATTGGAGTGGACCGCAAGGTGTCCGAAGGACCGCGCGCCGTAAGGCGGGCAAGCCACGGAAAGCCCCTTAAAGATGGCCTCCTTGCCATTTTTAAGGCCGGTTTTTCTGTCAAAAACCCGCAAATTCTTTACGCAAACAAATGACGCGCCATCCATGGCGCTGCTTGTTCTTAAAAAATGGCAAGGTGTTATCTAAATGCATGTTTGTAATGAATAGGCCTTGCCGCCCAGAAAAGAATTTGACAGCCTATAAAAGTGCTTAACTTGTTTTTGCTTTTTGTGTATACTCAATTTATGGAAGAAAATTTTTCCGCCCATTCAGACCAGGGGACGATTATTTTTGAAACTCTCAAGAAGGAACTGCTGGACCTTACCATAAAGCCCGGGGAAGAGATTCACGAAACGCTTGTATGCAAGAGGTTTTCGGTTACAAGGCCACCTGTCCGCACTGCCCTAAAGCGCCTTAGCGACATTGGTCTTGTGGACATCCGCCCCTACTACGGAATTTATGCCACCCTACTTAACATTGACCAGATTTACGAGATTGTTCACATGAGGATTCTTGTGGAAAGCAGCGTTATACGCGACTACATAAATTCCCGCCCCGACGGTTTTGAAATAGAAAAGCTTGAGCACAACCTGCGCCTGGAAAAGATTCTTGCCAGTGAAAAAAACGTGGACCACAACAAATTCTACGAGCTGGACAACGAGCTTCACAAGATTTGGTTTACTGGAGGCCACTGCCTTTCCGTCTGGAACATCATAGAAGACCAGAAGATTCAGTACCAAAGGTTCAGAATGCTGGATTTTACCGCCACAAAGAACTATGCCAAGACTTTGGAAGACCACACTCGCATTGTGGAGGCAATAAAGTCCAGGAACAGGAAGGTGGTCCCCAACCTTATAGGGATGCACCTTAACAACGGTCTTGAGCGCGTTAGCCCCAAAGTTCTTACGGATTTTAAGCAGTACATAGTTCCACCGCAGAACATGGACTACTGGAGAAAGTACAATCTTAAGTATTATAAATGAATAGAGAGGTCGTCCAGTTTTCTTGCCTTTACCGGCGGCACTGTTTTGAAGCGAACTCTCTTTTTTTTATTTCTTCTTCTGGACCGTATTTTTTTTGCTAACCCGCTTTTCAGGGTTCCGCGGGTCCCTTCCCGCTCCATTACTCACCCGAAGCTTCGCCCCGGGTTCGCAACCCGCTTACGCGGGCCCTTACAATCGGGGGTAGGCTCTTTTTGCTGTAGCAGTATTGCTTTTGCAAACTTTTATACTGTGAAAATATTCACACTGCAAAATGCACAGTGTAAAAAATATCACAGTAACTAAAAAAAAACACTAAATATGAAAGAAATTCACCCTTTTTATGAAAAAAAAGACTTAACAAATTTTTATATTACAGTTATAATGTTTTCTAAGAAAATGCAGTAGGTGTGTCCGGATTAAACGGTCATGCGGCTGAAAAATAAATTGAGGTAGCGGAGAGGTCTCGTGCTGCTGCTATCAGGAGATTTGTATGGCAAACACTAATAAAATCACCATCATCGGTGCCGGTCAGGTTGGTTCAACCGTTGCTTTTGCGCTTACGGTAAAGGAACTCGCATCAGAAATCGTACTTATTGACGTTGTTAAGGACAAGGCTATGGGCGAGGCAATGGACATCCGCCAGGGTACTCCATTCATTGGTCCGGTTTATGTGCATGACGGTGAATATGCAGATGCAAAGAATTCAGACATCGTCATCCTTACATCCGGTGTTGCCAGAAAGCCTGGTCAGACCCGCCTTGATCTTGCCCAGACAAACGTTAACATTACAAAGTCTGTTATTAAGGAAATTACAAAGGTTGCTCCAGACGCACTTTATGTAATTGTTGCAAACCCAGTAGACATCCTTACCTACCAGTTTGTAAAGACTTCCGGTATTCCTGCAAACCACATCTTTGGTACGGGAACTATGCTTGACACAGCACGTTTCCGCGCACGCATTGCAGAGACCTACAAGGTTGCACAGGAGAATGTTCACGGCTACGTATTCGGTGAGCACGGAGACTCTTCTTTTGTTCCGTGGTCACTTGCAAACATTGGCTGCATTCCTGTAGACAAGTACGCTGCTTCTTACGAGGCTGGAAAGCTTCCAGAATTTGACCACAACAATGTAGAAGACTACATCAGAAAGTCCGGTGGTATCATCATCGCTGCAAAGCACTGCACAAACTATGCAATCGGCATTACAACTGCCCACCTTTGCGAAGCCCTTACCTATGACACGGATTCTGTTCTTACAATCACTTCCATGCTCACTGGTGAATACGGAATCAGCGACGTTTGTCTTAGCATTCCTACAGTGGTTGGCCACAACGGTATTACAAGCCGCCTTGTTGCCCCGCTTCCAGAAAGCGAGATTGCCTCCCTTAAGAAAAGCGCAGACTGCCTTAAGGAAGTAATCAGCCAGCTTGACTTTACCTTGTAGTTAATAAAAAAACACAAGCTGTGACAGCAGCCGGCCCTGCCTTTTGGTGGGGCTGCCAATTGAAAATTAATAGTATTTTGGAGTTGCAAACATATGGAATACCGTATTGAGCACGATTCCATGGGCGAAGTAAAGGTTCCCGCAGACAAGCTTTGGGGAGCACAGACTGAACGCAGCCATGAGAATTTTCTTATAGGCGTTGGCATTGAAACTATGCCTCGCGAAATTACCAGGGCCTTCGGTTATCTAAAGAAGGCAGCAGCCCTTGCTAACAACGAGCTTAAGAGCGAAAAGATGACCGCAGAAAAGAAGGACTGCATCAGCAAGGCTTGTGATGAAGTTATAAGCGGCGCTTTGAACGACAACTTCCCTCTTGTTGTATGGCAGACTGGTAGCGGCACGCAGAGCAACATGAACACAAACGAGGTTATTGCAAACCGTGCCAACCAGATTGCAGGCAAAAAACTCTGCCACCCGAATGACGACGTAAACATGAGCCAGTCTTCAAACGACACCTTCCCTACAGCACTGCACATTGCGGCCACTGTAGAAATTGAAGACAAGCTCTTCCCCGCAATAGACACTCTTGTTGCCACATTCAAAAAGCTTGAAAAAGACAATGAAGGCATTGTAAAGAGCGGTCGTACACACTTGCAGGACGCTGTTCCCATTTCTTTTAGCCAGGAAATTTCCGGCTGGAGGTCTTCTTTGGAACGCGACAAGGAGATGATTGCATCTTCTCTGCCCTACCTTAAGCAGCTTGCCCTTGGCGGAACTGCCGTAGGAACTGGCCTTAACGCTCCAAAAGGCTTTGACACTCTTGTAGCAAAGAAGGTTTCTGAACTTACAGGAAAGGACTTTGTTACGGCTCCAAATAAATTCCACGCCCTCTCAAGCAAAGACGAGATTACTTTTGCCCACGGCGGACTCAAGGCTCTTGCTGCAGACCTTATGAAGATTGCCAACGACGTACGCTGGCTGGCATCTGGTCCACGAGACGGTCTTGGCGAAATCCACATTCCGGAGAACGAACCGGGCTCTTCAATCATGCCGGGTAAGGTTAACCCAACCCAGTGTGAAGCCATGACTATGGTTGCAGTCCAGGTAATGGGTAACGACACAGCTGTTGGCGTTGCCGCAAGCCAGGGCAACTTTGAGCTTAACGTATTCATGCCGGTTATTGCTTACAACTTCTTGCAGAGTGTAAGGCTGCTTTCCGAAGTTATGATTAGCTTTAACAACAACTGCGCGGTCGGCATTACCGCAAACAAAGAAAAGATGCACTTTAACCTTTACAATTCCCTTATGCTGGTTACGGCTCTCAACCCCTACATCGGCTATGAGAATGCTGCAAAGACTTCCCACTTGGCATACGAAAAGAACATTTCCCTTAAGGACGCCTGCGTTCAGCTTGGTTTCCTTACCGCAGAAAAGTTTGACGAAGTATTCCATCCGGAAGAAATGTGTAAGGAAAAATAAGACAGGAACAGGCTGATTTACAGCTTGCGGCAAAACGGTTATCGGATTTGTATTTCTAAAAGGCAAAAAAGGTGCTTGCTTGGCCAAATGCATTCAAAAACGGGGATGCAAAGAAAGCGCCTTCTTGCTGGCCGTACCAAAAGCTGTACAAGAGGCTGTGTCTGTGTAATTTCAAAAAAGTGGCTGTGTATTATGTCCTTATGCGTAATACACAAGTATTACATATGAGGATGTATAGAATGGAACACATCACCTATTCCTACTTCCCCGGTTGTACTCTCAAGAACAAGGCAAAAGACCTTGATGTCTATGCGCGTGCATCCGCGGAAGCTTTAGGCTTCACTCTCAAGGAAATTCCTGAATGGCAGTGCTGCGGAGGAACATATCCTCTTGCAAAGGACGAAATTGCCTCCAAGCTTTCGTCTGTTCGCGCACTCGCCGCCGCAAGGGATGCCGGAGAGGATTTGGTAACAATCTGCTCTGCATGCTACAACGTAATCAAACAGGTTAACGCAGACATGCAGAATGATCAGAATGTCATCACAAAAGTCAACAACTATCTTAAGAATGACGACATTCAGTACAATGGAGAGGCAAAGGTACTCCACTACCTTGAAGTTCTCCGTGATGTTGTTGGCTGGGACAATGTAAAGGCTGCCGTTAAGAACCCCTTTAAGGGAAAGAAGATTGGCGCTTACTACGGATGCCTCTTGCTGCGTCCGGGAAAAGTCCTTCAGTTTGACGACGTAGAAAATCCGCAAATTCTTGAAGACTTTATCAAGGCAATCGGTGGCACACCTGTAATTTATTCAGAGCGCAATGAATGTTGCGGTGCCTACACGATGTTTGAAGACAAGTCTATTCCACATGCCAGAGCCCAGAAAATCCTTGGCAACGCACAGGACATGGGGGCTGACATTCTTGTAACTTCCTGCCCGCTCTGCCGCTACAACCTTATGAAAAACAAGGCAGAAGGTCAGCCAGACGTAATTTACTTTACGGAGCTTCTTGCAGAGGCACTTGGAGTAAAGGCTGCCGTTCAGAAGGAGGCCGTAAATGCTTAAGAGTGAAATTGAAGAAGCAAAGGCCCAGATTCTTTCAATCAGCGGTGTAAATCCAAAAAGCTGCATGATTTGCGGCAAGTGTTCAGGCACATGCCCTAATTATGATGAGATGGAATATCACCCGCACCAGTTTGTGCAGATGGTTGAAAACGGCGAGATTGAAAAGCTCTTGCAGTCCAAGTCAATTTACAAATGCCTTTCTTGCTTTGCATGTCTTGAACGCTGCCCGCGTCAGGTTGAACCGGCAAAGCTCATAGAAGCAGTACGCATGTATGTTGAGCGCCAGAGGGGTCCATTCCATCTGAATCCAGAGGATGTACCGGCTGCCCTTGACGACGACATGCCACAGCAGGCCATTGTAAGCGCATTCAGAAAGTACAAGAAATAAGGAGTGGTATATGGAAAGAATTGGTGTTTTCGTGTGCCACTGCGGCACAAATATAGCAGGCACGGTTGACGTAGCAAAGGTTGCAGAAGAACTTGGAAAAATTCCAGAAGTAGTCTTCTCTACCCACTACACATATATGTGTTCTTCAGCCGGCCAGCAGATGATAGAAGACCACATTAAAAACGATCATCTTACGGGCGTAGTCCTATGCTCCTGCTCACCACGCATGCACGAAAAGACATTCCGCGGTTGCGCAGAAAGAGCTGGACTTAACCCATACAAAGTGGAAGTTGCCAACATCCGCGAACAGGACTCATGGGTTACAAAAGACATGGCTCTTGCCACGGAAAAGGCTATTGCTTTGGGTAAGGCTGCCGTTGCCAAGACAATACTTGACACTCCCCTTACACCTGGCGAAACTCCTATGACAAAGCGTGCCCTCGTAATCGGAGGCGGCATTGCAGGTATTACTGCAGCACTCGACATTGCGGAAGCCGGATTCCCGGTTGACCTTGTTGAGCGCAAGCCTACCGTTGGCGGAAAGATGGCACAGCTTGACAAGACCTTCCCAACTTTGGACTGCGCGTCATGTATCGTAACACCGCGTATGACGGAAGTTGGACAGAACAAGAACATCCGCATTTTAAGCTACAGCGAAGTCTCAAAGGTAACAGGCTACATCGGAAACTTTACCGTAGACATTCTGCGCCATGCCCGCTATGTTGACGAAGCAAAGTGTACAGGCTGCGGTGAATGTACAGAAAAGTGCCCAATGAAGAAAGTCCCCAACGACTTTAACTTTAACCTGAACAACAAGACTGCTGTTTACATTCCGTTTGCACAGGCAGTTCCAAAGATTGCTACTATTGACGCAAACTACTGTCTTCACCTTAAGGCTATGAAGAACGGCAAGGACAATGTCTGCGGAATGTGCGAAAAGACTTGCGGTGCAGGTGCAATCAACTTTAACGCAAAGGACGAAGTCATTCAGGAAAAGTACGGTGCCATTGTAGTTGCAACCGGCTACGACATGATTGACCTTAAGCCCTACGATGAATTTGCATACAATCAGAGCAAGGACGTCGTTTCTTCTCTTGAATTTGAGCGTCTCTGCAATGCTTCCGGTCCTACAAGCGGCGTATTGCTCCGCCCTTCAGACGGTAAGCCGCCAAAGAAGATTGTATTCGTACAGTGCGTAGGCAGCCGCTGTTCTGCAAACGCAACAAAGGGAAATGAATACTGCTCAAAGGTATGCTGCATGTACACCGCAAAGCAGGCAATTCTTACCCGCGACCACTACCCGGATACAGAATGCTATGTATTCTATATAGACGTTCGTACCCCAGGAAAGGCATTTGATGAATTCTACCGCCGTGCAGTTGAACAGTACGGGGTTCACTACATCAAGGGTATGGTTGGAAAGGTAACTCCTCTTTCTGACGGAACTCTTGACGTTCAGGGAAGCGACCTTATCCTTAACCGCCAGCTCCACATAAAGGCAGACATGGTTGTTCTTGCTGGTTCCCTCGAAGCAAACAAGAGCGCCCGTCCGCTTGCAACAATGCTTACAACATCAATGGACAACAACGACTTCTTCCTTGAAGCCCACGTTAAGCTCCGCCCTGTTGAAAGCCCTACAGCCGGTATCTTCCTTGCAGGCGCATGTCTTGGACCAAAAGATATTCCAGAAACTGTAGCCCAGTCTTCTGGTGCCGCCGCAAAAGCAATTACTCTTCTTATCAAAGACAAGTTGCAGAACAATCCTTGCACCGCCCACCCGGACGAAAACATGTGTAACGGATGCGGTCAGTGTGCAAACGTCTGTCCTTACGGCGCAATATCTTATGTGGACAAGGACTTCCGCGGACCAAACCGCACTACGATTACCCGCCATGTTTCCCAGGTAAACACAGCAATGTGCCAGGGATGTGGTGCTTGTACCGTAGCCTGTCCTTCAGGTGCAATGGACCTGTTTGGATTCAGCAACAATCAAATCTTAGCGGAGGTAGACGCGGTAAACTAGCAGGCAGCAGATACTTGCCGTAATGCAAGTAAATACGCTGTTTGCTAAAAGCGCAAAATGCTTATGAGCGAAGAAACAACAAATACTGAAAATAAACAGTGGGTACCCAAGATTGTGGCCTTCTGCTGCAACTGGTGTTCCTACGCCGGGGCTGACCTTGCGGGAAACAACCGTCTGGACTACCCCACCAACGTAAAAATTATCCGCATCCCCTGCTCCTGCCGTCTGAATCCAATGTTCGTTCTGCGCGCATTCCAGAGGGGTGCCGACGGAGTAATCCTCTGCGGATGCCACCCGGGAGACTGCCACTACACAAGCGGCAACTACTTTGCCCGCCGCCGCATGACCCTCCTTTTCTCCATGCTGAATTACCTCGGTATAGAAAAGGAACGCACAAGGGTTGAATGGTGCTCAGCCGCAGAAGGCGTACGCTTTGCAGGAATCATGAATTCATTCGTAAAGCAGATTACGGAACTCGGCGAAAACAAACGCTTGGAGGACTTAAGATGCAAGAAGATTTAACAAAAGAACTTGTGTCAAAGGCAAAGGAACTCCTTGCATCCGGAAAAGTCAAGCGTGTTGTGGGCTGGAGGCGTGGCCTCTTTGACTATGACGTAACTCCGGGTGTGTTCACCGATGCCGGCGACATTGAAAAGAATTTCGTATACAACCAGTGGTGCGGTGCAAACCTTTCAAAGTACCTTGTAAAAATCACAAGAGAAATTGAAATTGCAAAGTCTACCACAAGAACAAACAACGTAATGGCAAAGCAGCGTGACCCTAACGCTCAAGACGCGCCAATTCCCCAGGAAATGGTACTCGTATTCCTTAAGCCATGCGACACCTATAGCTTTACGGAACTGCTCAAGGAAAACCGCATAAACAGGGACGATGTCTACGTAGTTGGTGTACCTTGCAATGCAATGGCAGACCCTGAGTCTGGAAAAGAAGCTGAACGCTGCACAAACTGCAAAAGCAAGAAGCACGTTACCTTCGATGAGCTGATCGGAGAAGACGGAGACCTTCTTGAAAGCGGACGCTTTGACGAAGTTGCTAAACTTGAGGCAATGAGCGAAGAAGAACGCTTTGACTTCTGGCGCGACCAGTTCTCCCGCTGCATTAGGTGCAATGCTTGCCGCGACGCATGTCCAGCATGTACATGTGAAAAATGTGTCTTCGACAACAACAATCTGTATACATCGCAGAAGGTTGCCGCAAACTCATTCGAAGAAAACCTTTACCACATCATCCGCGCATGGCACGTAGCCGGACGCTGCACGGACTGCGGTGAATGTTCACGCGTATGCCCGCAGCACATTCCGCTCCACTTGATTAACCGCAAGTTTGCAAAAGACATTAACGAGATTTACGGACCGTATATTGCAGGAAGCGACATGGAAACAAAGCCGCCAATGCTAACATACGACACTGCAAAAGATGCTGAAACAAGCATCGTATATGAACGCGACAATGCAGCTCATGGAGGTAAATAATGCTTTCAATTTCAAGTGAAAAAATAGACAGCCTCTTTGAACTTCTGGGAACAAAAGAAGAGCTCTACCTTCCCGTAGACAACAAATCGGGCAAGGCAGACTTTGCAAAGTGGGAAAAAGGCGTAAAGCTTTCTTCTGCATTAAAAACAGTAAGAAGCGCAAAGGACTTCTTCTTCCCAAAGACAGAAAATCTTGTTAACTACAAGATGAACGGCCAGACCGTAGAAATCGAAGACCCCCGCAAGGATTTGCAGGACTTTGTAATCTTCGGTGTACGCGCCTGTGACGCGAAAGGCTTTGACATAATCGACGAAGTTTACCTTAAGATGACTCCAGTTGACTCCTACTACAAGAACCGCCGTGACCATGCAACTGTCGTAACCCTTGCATGTACGGATCCTGCCCAGACCTGCTTCTGCTCAGCTTACGGACTTGAAGCATGGAATCCAGCCGGAGACGTAACTTCATGGCTTGCAGGAGGAAAATTCTTCTTCCGCGCAAACACTCCAAAGGGAGAGAAGTTCATTGAAAAGGTAAAGAGCCTCTTGACAGAAGAAAATGATTCAGAAGTCAAGAAGGAAGAGGATTCAATCAAGGCAAAAGTAGAAAAGCTTCCGTTCGCCCACATTGACCTGAGCAAGTGGCAGGGCAAGGACATGATGAAAATCTTCAACTCAAAGATTTGGGCTGACCTTTCACAGACTTGTCTTGGATGCGGAACATGTACCTACATCTGCCCAACCTGTATGTGCTTTGACGTACGCGACTTTAAGTCCAACGGCGGAATCAAGCAGTCAAGGTGCTGGGACTCCTGTATGTATTCAGACTTTACCCAGATGGCCGCTGCAAACCCACGCCTTACCCAGAAAGAAAGGTTCAGGCAGAGGTTCATGCACAAGCTCGTCTACTACCCCATGGCCCACAACGACGTATTCTCTTGCGTAGGATGCGGACGCTGCCTTGAAAGTTGCCCAATCCACATGAACGTGGTAAAGGTAATCAAGGCATACAATGAACTGCCACAGGACAATGCGGAAGGAGGCGCAAAATAATGGAATCAAACGAATCATTCATTCCTTACGTGGGTGTAATCAAAGAAATGTTTGACGAAACGCCAGACGTAAAGTCATTCCGCGTAGTCGGCTTGGACGGAAAAAAGCTCTTTGAGCACAAGCCTGGTCAGTGCGCCATGCTGATTGTTCCAGGTGTTGGCGAAAGTATGATTTCTATCACATCTTCACCGACCGTGCAGGAATACATGCAGTTTTCAATAAAGAAGTGCGGTTGCGTAACCACATGGCTTCATAACGCACAGCCTGGTCAGCAGATAGCAATCCGCGGTCCAATCGGAAACGGATTCCCTGTAGACACAACTTTCAAGGGAAAGGACATCCTTGTAATCGCAGGTGGTATTGGTCTTGCACCGGTTCACTCTGTTGTTGACTACATGCTTGCACACCGCTCAGACTATGGCCGCATCCAGGTAATCTACGGAAGCCGCAGCAAGCAGGATCTTGTTTTCCTTAAGCAGCTGCAGGAAGAATGGGCACACGCACCAAACCTAGACCTTAACCTTACGATTGACCGTGCACAGGATGACTGGGACGGACACGTAGGATTCGTTCCTCCTTACGTTACGGAAATGAATCCGGATCCAAGCATGACGGTAATCATGTGCGGCCCGCCAATCCTTATCCACCTTTCGCTCGATGCCCTCAAGAAGCTTGGCTTCAAGGACGAAAACGTATTCACTACGCTCGAAATGCGCATGAAGTGCGGAATCGGCAAGTGCGGAAGATGCAACGTAGGAAACAAGTTTGTTTGCAAGGACGGTCCTGTATTCAGCTTTACACAGCTGGCTGAACTTCCTGGCGAATACTAGTACAATGGATGGTGAACAAGGGCCGGGCGCTTTTGTTCAGCCTGTTCACCTTTCGTTTAACCATTAATTTTTTTTACGGAGTAAAACAAATGGCTGAAAACAAAGAAATGGCTACCATTTACATTTTTGGCAAAAAATATGATGTTCCGGCAGAACTTACAATAATGAATGCCATGGAATATGCAGGCTACCAGCTCAAGAGAGGCTGCGGATGCCGCAACGGTTTCTGCGGAGCCTGTGCAACAATCTATAGGATTGAAGGCTCAAACCAGCTCTACACAGGACTTGCCTGCTCTACAAAGGTTGAACAGGGAATGTACATTGCAACACTTCCTTTCTTCCCTCTCGTAAAGCAGACTTACGACATCAACAAGATTAAGCCTGAACAGGCAGTTATGATGCAGCTCTACCCAGAAATCTACTCTTGCGTAGGATGCAACGCCTGTACAAGGGCATGTACACAGAGCCTCAACGTAATGCAGTACATTGCTTACGCCCAGCGCGGTGACTTTGAAAAGTGCGCAGAGCTTTCCTTTGACTGCGTAATGTGCGGATGCTGCTCAAGCAGATGTCCAGCAGGAATTAGCCACCCTCAGGTTGCAGAGCTTGCCCGCCGCTTGAACGGAAAGTACTTGCAGCCACAGTCACAGCACCTTATTGACCGCGTAAAGGAAATTGAAGAAGGCAAGTGCGAGGAAGCCATCCAGACAATGATGAGCCATCCTTTGGACAAAATCAAGGAACTGTATAACACGAGAGATATTGAAAAATAACGTCCCATGACGTACCGTCCCAGACGCTTCCTAAGGAGAAAATATTATGTATGGTAACTATTTAGACGAAGCCGCAAAGATTGTTGCGGAAAAACGTGATGCAAACTTAAAATTTGAACATGCGCGCCTTACAGCAGACGAAAAAGACCAGCTGCTCAAGGAATACCACCCGGACCGCATTGCAAGCCAGTTTGAGGAACTCAAGATTGGCCCCAACAAGGGTCAGAAGGCTCCCCACGAGCTTGCAGACATGCTCCAGGCAAAACCGCGCATTGAACCTGACAAGGTAAACCTTGACCACGTAGACTACGAGGCAGACGTTCTCGTAATCGGTGGCGGTGGAGCAGGAACTTCAGCTGCAATCATGGCAAGCGAAGCAGGAGCAAAGGTTCTTCTTGTTACAAAGCTCCGTGTTGGCGATGCAAACACAATGATGGCAGAAGGCGGAATCCAGGCTGCAGACAAGCCAAACGACTCCCCTGCCCAGCACTATCTTGACGCATTCGGCGGCGGACACTTTGACGGAAAGCCTGAGCTTGTATACACACTTGTAAACAAGGCTCCATCTGTAATCAAGTGGCTCAATGACCTTGGCGTTGAATTTGACAAGGATGCAGACGGCACTATGGTTACAACCCACGGTGGTGGAACTTCAAGAAAGAGAATGCACGCATGCAAGGACTATTCCGGTGCAGAAATCATGCGTACTTTGCGCGACGAGACATTTAACCGCAAGGACAGCATTACAGTCGTAGACTTCACATCTGCAATTGAACTCATCAAGAACAGCAAGGGCGAGGCAGCAGGTGCAGTTCTCCTTAACATGGAAACAAACGAAGTCCGCATTGCAAAGGCAAAGGTTGTAATCATCGCAACTGGTGGAGCCGGACGCATGCACTACCAGGGATTCCCAACGTCAAACCACTACGGTGCAACCGCAGACGGTCTTGTATTGGCATACCGCGCAGGCGCAAAGCTTTTGTACCAGGATTCACTCCAGTACCACCCGACTGGTGCCGCATACCCGACACAGATTTTGGGCAAGCTCGTAACAGAAAAGGTTCGCTCACTTGGCGCAAAGCTCATCAACAAAGACGGCGAAGTATACATTCACCCGCTTGAAACACGCGACGTAAACGCATCCGGCATTATCCGCGAAGTAAAAAACGGCCGCGGTGTAAAGAACGACGTACAGGATGCTGTATGG